>JALGTS010000043.1 GCA_029821255.1 Candidatus Zipacnadia bacterium | reverse complement strand
CACACGCTGGCATCCAGGACCGCCTTAGGGGCACCTTCGCCCCGGAACCACTCTTCGGCTATCTCCAGCAGTCTTTGACCGTATCCTTGCCCCCGCAGCTCCGGTGCCACATATATATTCTTAATATACCCTACAAACTCGTCTACCATACTTGTGATCAACGCTCCCCACACAAACCCGCATATCTGACCATCCTCCTCCAGTATCCACAGCCGTTCGGCGGGGCTGCGATCTGCCGCGCGCAGTTGACGGGCGAAGTTGTTGAGGAACTCCTGGGTTACTTCAAAGCCGGGGAAGTTGCGCTCGTAGATTTCATGTTGGAATTGCAGGACAGTTTGCAAGTCCCGGCGTAGATCAAACTGACGAATATACACCTTTGATCCGCCCTTTGTTAGCCACCTTCGTCGATCAATCGGACGTGCTCTTCGACAATCCTTCGCGGACACAGAGCCATGAAGGCCTTCGCAGCCATAACTAACACGACGGTATCGTCGAGTAGGCCCAATGGGGGGAGCGGTAAGAAGTCAAAGAGTATGTCGCTGGGCACCATCACGTAAGCAATACCCAGGACCAGAATGATCTTCGGCAGCAGTGAAACCCGACGGTCAGTGAACAGCCGCCAATAAAGCTTGATAAAATTGGGTAGATGTAATATGAACCGGACAGCAGACAGCGGATTACTCCTGAAGCTGCCGCCGGAACGGTCATCAGTCATCTTCATTGTTCCTGTCAGCATAGTAAGTGGTTCTTGCCTGTATTCTACCCGCAAGCCCCAGGGTTATAATCCAGCCACGGCGTCTACATTACTACCGTCGCATACCCACCAGCAGACCGATCAGGAATCCGGCCGACAGCGGGAGATTGTAGGTAAATGCGTTCACCCGGGGGGCCAGCTTGTCCGCGATTACGCGTGCCCACGGGCGCATCAGCTCCAGCAAGGCTGTCCAATCCCAGTGCAGTATTTCGTGGTATCCGAAGATTTGGATAAGCACGAATACGATAACCACCAGGCAGCCCAGCATCCGTGCTGCAGCGTTGACGGCCAATGAGGTCAGCCAGCCTAGCACTGCCCCGATTATGAAGCTGATTGCAATTATTGCCAGGTGGTCAGACATATGTAGCTGGTCGGCTACAATACTTGCAGTGAAGGGAGTAGTGATGTATAACTTCCGCTGCTACTTTGGCTACCTCGTCGAATAAATGTGCACCTCGTAAGGTGCAAAGCTGTCTTCAAATATTCCATCGTTGGAGCTTATCCAGCGCTGCTCGAACATTACGGTGAGCTGGGATGCCTCAATCTCCGGAAGTGCAAATTCGGCTACAATCTGCTGGCTGGATGTGTTGACCGCTATGAGATAGTAGCCGCCTTGGTATTGCCAGACTCCCAGGTGCACGTCTCCGTCGGCAACCGGCGTCAGTAGGTGGTGCTGCCCCTTGAGAATCACTGGTGCCAGCCAGCATAGCTGTTTATTGATCTGGGCCAGTTCGGCCCAGATTTCGGGGGCATCATCGGGAAGCTTAAATGGCCTTGTCCCTGGGAAGGAGGGAATATCATATCCGTAGTATATCAGGCCATTAGCTCCATGGACCAGAGCTAAGTAGGTCATAGCGCGCACTTCTGCCGCCGTAGGTGTCCGGCCGTTCCCTTTGGGATCCAAAGACTCGTCGCTGTACCACGCTGGCCCGACAGCCTGAATAATAGCCCACACCGGACGCCGATCAGCGGCCGCTTCCTTTGCAGCGTCAACCATTCGGGCCACGGAGGTAATTGGCGCCGACGGTATCGGCAGCGACCAGGCGGCTACAATATCAGGGAACTCGCTGTAGTAGCGCAGTAAAGAAGGCGAGGCCAGCGACATCAGGGTGGGATGACCGGGGCTTATTGACCGAAGCTGACGACAGACGTAGGCAATCACGTCGGGAGGAGTAGTTTGCTGGTCAGGCCTGGGCATTATGTACCATCCCAGTAGCGCCGGATTCTGGCCAAACTTGCGCTCCAGATTCTGCCAAGAGTCAGCGGCAACCCGAGGCGAGGAGATGAGCAGCGATATTTTTTGTCTCTGTGCCTCTTCGCCGAAGCTGTAGCTGGCCCGCGTCGAAGGTACAACAACGAAGTTGAAGCCAGCGGTGGCTATCGCAGCCAGGTCCTGGCGCTGGCAGACATAGAATAGTCCACGCGGTAATATCAGCGTTCCGTTGACCCACAGTCGCTGCTGGTGGTCGTAGCCCACCTCGCTGCTGGAGGGTGCCAGCCGGTGCAGAGGTAGTTGTATCTGTTGCGTGAACTGCTCGTTGGCCAGTGACGCAGTAACTGCCACTGTGTAATCGCCGCTGAGCAAGTTGGTATGCGGTAAGGTAATGGTAAAATTGACCGGGTCGAGCCGTTGAATCTGGTCGCTGGGCTCTACGAGCTGGACACCTGTCTGTACTATTTCTGCCTTCAGCCTGAGTTGGCGAGCAAGGTGAGGAACGGCATTGATTCTTCCCGTGATTTGTAGGCTGTTCAGAGGCAAAGTCGGCAGTATTGTATTGCGAAATGCCGGCTGGGTGAATCTGGCGGTGAGCATGGGGGCAGCAGTTAGCTGTGTGTGCTCATAGACAGCACCACTGTCAGCATCCCGTACGACAAGCTGGAGACTGTGGGGGATGTCGGCCCGCAGAGCGTAGTCGAGATGTAACATACCGGTGCCGTTGGGCTTTATTTGTACAGTATGCTGTATCCGTTTCGCGCCGTCGCCCTCGGCTACGACGATTAGTACAACCTGCAGCTCCCGTCTTTGTGAGGTATGGTTGGTAAGATATACAGTGGTGCGGCGCTTGTCGGGAAGCTCCTGGACTGTACCGGCCTCACTCAAAGTCGCTGAGACCTCAGCGGGATAGGGGCGAAGAGCAACATTGTCCACATAGAGCTTCCCCGGGCCAGTAACTCTGATAATTGGTACTACCTGGCGCGGGCTGGGCAACGCTTCAAACTGCCACGACAGTAGGCTCCATTCCTTGGAGGGAGGTATCTTTTTAGCCTCGGCTTGCAGTGGGCGGGTGTGCCACTCGCTGACGTAGAAATCTTCAGCGAAGGTCACCAACGACATCTGTGCACCCGGCTCTTGCTCAGTACGGTAGTAGCAGGTAAAAAGCATTCTGTTTGAGCCGACATCGCTCATTTTAATTGGTGCCGTGTGAACGTCAAAGACGGTTAACTCCTCGGTACTTTCTATTAACAAGCAGTTGCGACTGTTGTAACCGGGGTGGGCTATATGCGCGGTGACTGCTGGCTGGCCGCCGGGAGCGAAGGTGTACCAGCCCACTGGCATCCCTTCGGCATCGACCCGCTCGAAACCAGAGTTTACCAGCAGATTCGCGGCTTGCGTCGTCGTTGCCAGCGCCAATAGAGCTACTGCCAGTGCTACTGCCAAACTTACCCTGCGCAGCCGGCTGCTTGGAGGACAGGTCACTATTCTGCTGGAAGCCATCTTTAGTCTCCCGAGTCTTCCGGGAATTGCGGCTGAATTCATTAATGCACCACCAGTCTATACTATAGTTCACCGTTATGGCTGTTGTCCCTTCTTGGTACTGACACTATAGATATGCCGGGTCAATTGTCCTTTAGTCACCGAAGCCTGTTGGTGAATGGTCAGTCCCAACTGATGGAGTAGATGGCTTTGATCGCTCCCACAAACTAAAGCCATCCGGTCAACTTGATCGCGAAGATTGCTAAGAATCTCGCTGTACAAGCTCTTTTGTACTGGCGAGGAATGGCCATAGGGAAAATCGATGACTGCTGCATCAAAGCTACCCCGGATACGACGAGCATCCCCTACCATAATATTGGCTGGAAGCTTCAGTGAGCGTAAATTTGCTGCTGCCTGCCGGGCAAGTGATGGATTTATTTCTACTCCCCAGGCGGCGATACCGTCGCAGAGTGCCTCAGCCACCACTGTGCCGCTGCCACAACAGGGGTCAAGTAGCGTATCGCCGGGAGCAGCGACCAGGTTGACCAGAGCCCGCGCCATTTGGGAGCTCAGTCCATGCGAGTAGTAGTAGGGACGGTTGGCCTGACTGCGCCAGTGCTGACCGCTGCGCGAGACAATCATTCCGAAACGCCAGATTTCTTGGGTTACTACCAATGCGAATTCGGTACGCGGCCTATCCAGGTTCGGTCGCCCTGATATCAGGTCAGCGATCGCTTTTTGAAGTTCAGTCGCGTTGACACTCACCTTCGGAGCGGGACGAAAAACTTCAATACGGTAACCCTCGCAGCGAAGCCCTATCTCAGCGATCGCAGCGCTTAGTTGGGTGTAGTCGCTGGCGGCAGCTAACTGGGTTGCAGTCAAGCGAACGTAGGCCGAGCGTGTGACATCTGGGGCAACCGGCCCCGTAGCTACCCGGCCGCCGCAAACATGACCCGCCAACGCCGAAAGTTCGGCCTTGGCTAAGTCAAGCTCTTCATCAGGCCCCATTAATAGGTGAAAGCAGGACAACCGTTCCACCCCTGTAACTGTTCGGAATAGATAGCTGTGCCGGTGGTGTTGATTGCTGTAGAGCTTATGCCTGCTATTGGGAAGAGCTTTGGTCTTCGGGCGGGCTCTGGCTGATGGCTCTGCAGAAGGCGGTTACCAGCTTAGGGTCGAATTTCGTGCCGGCACCGGCTACGATTTCCTGGAGTGCCTCGCGTGGTGAAAGGCTATGATTAACTGCCGGGTCGAGGGGGTAGATGAGTCGGTCATAGGCATCGGCGATGGCTACGATACGGGCCTCATAGGGGATGTCATCTCCTTGGAGACCTTCGGGAAACCCTGAGCCATCCCAGCGTTCATGGTGGTGGGTGATAACTGATAGGACAGGCGCAAGGAACGTCACCGGTTGTAGAATACTCTGCCCGATCAAGGGGTGCATACGGTAGAAGACCTCTGCAGCTTGGTCGGGTTCGTTGCCGGTTGCCATCTTGGTATTTTCCAAGCCGATCTTGCCAACGTCATGGAGTATGGAGCCAAACCGAAGCAATTCCCGCTGTTCGTCGGACATGCCCACCTCTTGGCTAATCTTATCCACTATATCAGTGACTCGTTCGGAGTGGCTGTAGGTCTCAATATCTTTTGCTTCAATGGCTCGGGTCAAGGTGCGGACAGTCTCATAATAGTTTCTACGGATATCCTCGTAGAGTTCAGCGTTTTCGATGGCTACCGAAGCCTGATGAGCGAAAGTAGTCAATAGGTCTATCTCGCGTCGGGTGAATCTATGGGGTGCTTTTGAGTAAATACGTATTAGCCCTCGGATCTCATTTTTAGCCTCCAGAGGGACAATTAGCGCCGAGCTAAGGCCGGCTTTTCGGGCCGCCTCCGGATACTGAAAACCCGGTTCGGCAAGCACATTGTAGATCTGCTCGGCATGGCCGCGCAGGACGCGTTGGTCGGTAACGTTGCCTTCCAGAACCACCGGCCCTTTCTGCCAGTAGCTGTCATCCAGTCCGGCGGTAGCAACCAGTTCGAGTTCACCACTCTCTTCATTCAGAAGCCGTATGTTGCAGGCCTTGGCATCCATTACGTGCATAGCATGGTGAGTGATCAGCTCAAGTACCTGCTTTATGCGTAGGCTGGAGGTGATGCTGTGGGCCACCTGATAAAGCGTTTGCGCCTCGGTGATACGGCGCTTCAATTCGAAAGACAGCCGCGAACCGAAGATAGCCACTACATAGAAGACCAACAGCCGCAACACTATATCCCACAGACCTTGCCCGACCGCCGGGCTATCGGGGCCCAGTGCCGGTTCGGCTGGCATCCACGGGCCACAAGCCAGCGCGGCCAGCAATGATACGATTATTGCGCCATAATCGCCGAAAGTGAAGCCTGCCCACAAGATGGGCAAGTAGTAGAAGTGTACAGCGATGCCCGTGGTGCCCTGGAGGTATACCAGCCATGTGATAAAGCCCATCGCAACAGCTAATACAATCAATGATACTACGGTCTGTGTTGTCCTGCGCCTTAACGTGGCCAAAGCTACTTCCTCCTATTCGTCGACTGCCACATTGGAGCTTCATAAAGTACGCTAAGCCCAATAGAGCAGCACCGGCGGCAGTAGTTCCATTTAGACAAACAGCTTGGTTATCCTACTTTAGCGGATTATGGTGCCAGGCAGGCAATAGCTGTTTATGGTCACCAATGTCTCAGGCTCATCAGCACCGGCGGCCAGAATCATACCCTGCGACTCAACGCCATGAATGATAGCTGGCTCCAGATTAGTTACTACTACCACCTGCACATCAAGCAATTCGCGGGGATTAAACTGCTGTGCGATCCCTGCTACAATCTGCCGGGTACCGGCCTCCCCTACATCCACTATCAATCGCAGCAACTTATCAGCGCCAGGGATGCGATGGGCCTCCACAATGGTGCCAACGCGCAACTCAACCTGTTTAAACTCATCAATACTTATCAGCCCAGCTTCAGACGGTTCCTGCTCTTCTTCGGTTTCCTTCTTCTCCCTTGCCTCCAGCCGATCCATCGCCCGCTGCAGATCTATCCGTGGGAAGATCGGACGGCCCGGCTCAATGACCACGCCACTGGGCAGTCGTAGCGCACAGCAGTCTTGCCAGGACCTCTCAACCTGGGCCGACTGTAAGCCCAGTTGCTGCCATATCTCCTCACAGACCTTCGGCATAAATGGCTCGATCATAATGGCTACTACTCTAATGCAATCAAGCACGTCATAAAGCACTGCTTCCAGCTCCACTTGCTTTGATTCTTTGTGGAGTGTCCAGGGCTCGCAGGTATCCAGGAATTTATTGGCGCTGGCTAATAGTTCCCAGATGGCCACTAAGGCTGCACTAAAGTTAGACTGAGCCATCTCCTGCTCGATTTTAGTGCGAGCGCGCTCTATCTCGCAGCTCAGTTCCCCAGCCCCTGGTCCCGGCTCCGGAATAACTCCGTTCAGGTAGCGTTCGACCAACGGCAAGGTGCGGTTCAGCAGGTTCCCCAAATCGTTAGCCAGATCGGCGTTGAACCGGCTCAGCAGCGCCCGCCAGGAAAAGGATCCGTCAAGGCCGAAGGTTACCTCCCGCAGCAGGAAGTACCTGAGACTGTCTACTGCTACCGCCGTAGTTGCTCCCGAAATCTCGGCCAGTTCTTGCGAGACTTCATAGGGATCCAGCACATTGCCCTTGGACTTACTGATCTTATCGCCCGTGGCGGTTATCCACCAGCCGTGTGCGAATAGCACTTCGGGCAGAGGCAGATCCAACGCCATAAGCATTGCCGGCCACAGCGTTGCGTGAAAGCGCGTCAGGATATCTTTGCCTAATAGTTGTATCTGCGGCGGCCACCACTTGTTAAACTCTTCAAAATCATCAGGATAGCCAACCAGGGATAGGTAGTTTATTAGAGCATCAAACCAGACGTATACTGACTGACTTTCACCGTCGGGCACGGGTATATCCCATTCCGTCCGTCTGCGGCTCACGCAAGCATCGCGCAGCCCCTCTTTGATGAAAGAGAGCACCTCGTTGCGCCGCGATTCAGGCTGAATGAATTGGGGGTGGTCTTCAATGTGTTCAATGAGTTGGTCGGTGTAGGCAGAGGTGCGAAAAAAGTAGGCCTCTTGGGTGATCCGTTCTACCTCCCGTCCACACTCCGGACAGCAGCCATCAGCCAGTTCTGCTTCGGTCAAATAGGTCTCACAGGGTACACAGTACCAGCCCTCGTATTCACCCAGATAGATGTCACCGGACTCGCGGAGCTTACTGAAGACATGCTGGACCGTCGCGATATGATCCGGGTCAGTGGTGCGGATGAAGCGGTCGTAGCTAATGTGCAGCCGTCGCCACATCTGTTTGAAGGAGCCGACTACGTCATCGACAAATTCCTGGGGTTCTATTCCCTGGGCTTGCGCGGAGCGGGCGACTTTCTGACC
>JALGTS010000042.1 GCA_029821255.1 Candidatus Zipacnadia bacterium | reverse complement strand
CTTCGGTGCGTGTATCTACTTGTGCTGCTGCTCCCAGATATGGGTTCTCCCTGCATCCGACCAAATGGATGAAGTCAGTGCGCTCAATAAGCTCCTGGGCAAGCGAAGAGTCGGGGTCCAAGCAGCCGAACTCTGACGGCGCTACCGGTACCCGGTCGGGCGTACCCAACTTGATGGCGCACAGTAGGCGTTCACGCGAGGTCAATGGAATTACCTCTGATAGTGGCAGTCTGCAGCACAACTATAACAACTGAGCGTAAGTCCGTGGAATCCTGGGAAGGATTCTTCCCGTGCACGACTAATTATATTAGATACTGAGCGATGAGTAAACAAGTTTGGCAACGATCTGTCCTTAGCTGCAAAGGAGGAAACCACAATGGGCGAGATTAGAGTTGGGTTAGTTGGCTACGCTTTTATGGGGCGGGCGCATAGCAATGCCTACCGGCAGATTCCCTTCTACTTTCCAGAGATAGAAAGCAAGCCGGTACTGAAGGTACTGTGTGGGCGCAGCCCTGAGCCTCTGGCGCAGGCGGCTGCCGCGATGGGCTGGGAAGAAACCGAGACGGACTTTGAGGCATTGGTCGCCCGCGACGACATTGACTTGATTGACATTACCACGCCTAATAATGTTCACGTGGCGATGGCAATTAAGGCGGCTCAGGCCGGCAAACATGTCTTCTGCGAAAAGCCGCTGGCAATGAGTCTGGCGGAGGCCAAGCAAGCCCAGGAGGCGGTGGAGGCTGCTGGGGTAGTCAATATGGTCTGTCACAACTATCGGCGCGCCCCGGCAGTTTCGTTGGCCAAGCAGATGATAGACGACGGCATAATAGGTGAAATCTATCATTGGCGCTCACAATATCTGCAAGATTGGCTGGTGGACCCGCAGGCCCCGGCAGTGTGGCGGACGCAGAAGGCGATAGCTGGCTCAGGTGCGCTGGGCGATCTGTTGGCACATAGCATTGATCTGGCTCTGTGGTTGGTCGGAGACATTGATCGGGTCTGTTGTGATATGGAGACTTTCATAAAAGAACGCCCGCCCCTGGGGGGCATTGACGCTACGCTGGGGGCCAGTGCTGGTGCTGGTGAGAAGGTGAAAGTGGATGTGGACGACGGAGTGGTGGCGCTGGTGCGGTTCGCTAACGGTGCTCTGGGCACTATGGAGGCTACGCGCTTCGCGCCTGGTCACCGCAACTACAACTTCTTTGAGGTCAATGGTTCGCGTGGCAGTCTGCGATTCAATCTGGAGCGAATGAACGAGCTGGAGTACTATAACTGTGCCGACCCCGACGGTCAGCAGGGCTTCCGCGTGATTCAAGCTACCGAAAATGTCCATCCCTTTATGGGTGTGCCTGACGACGGCGGCCGGTACTGGCCGCCGGGCCATATCGTTGGCTACGAGCATACCTTTATCAATACCGTAGCCGACCTGCTGGTGGGGATTGAAAAGGGCGAAAGCCCGGCACCTACTTTCGCTGATGCAGTCAAGACGCAGGCCGTCTTGGAAGCGTGCCAAAATGCTGCCGAGGCGGGTGGCTGGGTACAAGTCGAGTAGCTACAGGTCCTGTTCCGCAAGCGGATAAGACTATACGAGCAGAGTCTTTAAGGCTAACAAGGAGGTTTTAGTCAATGAAAATCGGAGCGTTGACAGCAGCGAAGGCGGATCTGCCGTTGGAAGAGGCCTTGGACTGGTTTGCTGAGGCCGGTTGTGAGGCGGTGGAAATCGGCACGGGTAACTATCCAGGGAATGCCCACTGCGACCCGTATGAGCTTAACGAGTCAGAAAGCAAGCGACGGGCGTTTACGGAGGCCATTGAAAGCCGAGGATTGGAGTTGTCGGCACTAAGCTGCCATGGCAACCCTCTCCATCCGAACAAAGAGATTGCCCAGGCTCATCACGAGACCTACCGAGCGACAGTGCAATTGGCTGCTAACTTGGGTATTGAATGCGTCAATAATTTCTCCGGATTGCCCGGCGGTGGACCTAATGACCAGGTGCCTAACTGGGTAGTAGCACCCTGGCCGGAGGATCACCTGGAAGCCCTGGAGTATCAGTGGAATGAAGTGGCGATTCCTTACTGGCGCCAGGAAGCAGAATATGCTGCCGAGATGGGCGTCTATATCTGCTTTGAGATGCATCCTAATTTCCTCGTCTACAATCCTGAGACGCTAATCAAGTTGCGCGAGGCCTGTGGTAAACACGGTGAGCGCATCTGTGCTAACTTTGATCCCAGTCATCTCTTTTGGCAGGGGATTGATCCAGCGGCGGCAGTACGCTGGCTCCAGGAGCACGGTGAAGTGATTAAGCACTTCCACGCTAAGGATTCGCGCGTCTATCAGTGGAATGCCCGTGTCAACGGGGTGTTGGATACCAAGCACTATGGTGACGAGATTAACCGCAGTTGGATTTTCCGCACCGTCGGCTATGGCAACAGCGCCGAGGTATGGAAGCAGCTCATCAGCACTCTGCGGATGTGTGGCTACGACGGCGTACTCAGCATTGAGCATGAAGACAGCCTGATGAGTCCTGATGAGGGGTTCCTGAAGGCAGTGAAATTCCTCCAAGAGGTCATCATCTCTGAACCTCCCGGCGAGATGACCTGGGCATAGGATTTGACCGTTGCGCTGGCAGTTTGGTCAGCAATTAAGTCGGCGTAGGCACAGGCGAAGGGCGCAATGTGCCTGCCGGTGGCTCTGCCGGGGAACGGTCCGTGCTGGGGAATTGAATAATCGCCCCTGGTTGTGGTATACTCTGGTAAAGAGTTCCTCTCTCAATATTTGGTCTGAATATCCGGCCAGAAGCAGAGTAAGTTGGTGTCAGCGAGATAGTTTTCTGCAAAGGTGGTCCGTTGATGTCTCTAATGGTCTATTTGAATGGTGAGTTGGTACCTGCAGAGGAGGCCAAGGTTTCGGTCTTTGATCACGGAGTTCTGTACGGTGACGGAGTGTTTGAGGGGATCCGCGCCTATAACGGGCGGGTTTTCCGCCTTCAGCAGCACCTGGAGCGACTGTATGATTCGGCCAGGGCCATAATGCTTAGCATACCGCTAACCATAGAGGAACTGACCGAGGCAATTTTGGAAACCTGTCGTGCCAATGAGCTGACTGATGCCTACATCCGCTTGGTCGTCACCCGGGGGCCTGGTGACTTGGGATTGGACCCCCGCAAATGTCCTAAGCCGACGGTCTTTATCATTGCCGATAGAATTGAGCTTTATCCCGAAGAATACTACGAAAAAGGCCTGGAGGTCATTACCTGTGTCACGCGGCGCAACTCACCGGATGCTCTGGATCCAGCTATAAAAAGCCTAAACTACCTAAATAACATTTTAGCCAAGCTCGAAACAGTGCGTGCAGGTGTGCCCGAGGGCATAATGCTTAGCAGTAACGGATACGTCGCTGAGTGTACCGGTGACAACATATTTCTGGTGCGTGACGACCATGTGATTACTCCTCCTATTTCGGTGGGCAATCTGCGGGGCATCACCCGGCAGGTAGTGATGGAACTGTTGGCTGGGATGGGTATTGAAACGCAGGAAGAACTATTCCGTCTGCTGGAGGTGTACAATGCTAAGGAGATTTTCCTGACTGGCACTGCCGCCGAGGTAGCGCCAGTAGTGAAAGTAGATGGCCGGGCTATCGGAGAGGGGACACCCGGTCCACTGACAAGGAAGTTGCGCGAGAAGTTCCACCAACTGACCCAGCACGAAGGTCTTCCGATCTACGGGTAGGCTCAAAACCGATTTTATGTGCTGCGCTGTCTGTTGTCTGCAAATTACATTGGGGTGGATATAGGCCGTTATAGAGATATAGATATAGGCATAGCAAATGCAGGGAAACCTTTGGCTGTGCTCAGGCGTCTTAACAAGTGTGTACTTATCCTATATAGCTACCTCTTGATAGTCCAGGAGGAAAATGAAATATGGAACTGTGGCAGAGATTTACTCCTCGGGCGCGTCGTGTGGTGCTGCTGGCGCATACCGAAGCACAACGCAGCCGGGTACAATTGATAAGCACTGAACATCTGCTGATGGGGTTGTTACGCCTCGGTGACGGTGTGGCGGTGGAAGCGCTGGATATGGCAGGTGTGGATTTGGATGAACTCCGCTCCGACTTGGAAGAGCGGATGGAGGTTGGTGCCATTGAGGAGACCAGCCGCGAACTTTCATTCACCCCTGACGCAACCCAGGTTCTACAACTGGCTTATGCAGAAGCCCGGCACCTGGGCGATGCCCATATCGGTACTGAGCACCTGCTGCTCGGTCTGCTGCGACTGGGCAAGGGTCCGGCTTACCGGATGTTGCAGCGCTACGGGCTGGAGCTGCGGCAGATGCGCCAAATGATCCGAGAGCTATCCGAAAGCGAACCAGTGCGTGGTGAACGCGGTGGGAGGTCTAAGACCCCCAATCTGGATCGCTTTAGTCGCGACCTGACGCAACTGGCCCGCCAGGGCAAACTGGATCCGGTGATAGGCCGTGAGGCCGAAATCGAGCGCGTTATGCAGGTTCTGTGCCGGCGGACGAAGAATAACCCTGCACTCATCGGGGATGCTGGTGTAGGAAAAACTGCCATTGTTGAAGGTTTAGCCCAGCGTATTGCTCATAATGAGGTGCCTGACCTACTCAAAGGTCGAAAAGTGGTTGCCCTTGACCTGGCTAGCTTGGTAGCCGGCACCAAGTATCGCGGTGAATTTGAAGAACGGATGAAGCAGGTAATGGAAGAGATCCGCGACGCCGAGGGCCAGATTATCGTCTTTATTGATGAGCTTCATTCTATGGTCGGAACTGGTGCTGCCGAAGGGGCAATGGATGCCTCCAATATTCTTAAGCCGGCTTTAGCACGGGGCGAGTTGCAATGCATTGGTGCCAGCACTCTTGATGAGTACCGGAAGTATATTGAGAAGACTCCCTCGCTGGAGCGCCGCTTCCAGCCTATTACTATTCGCGAACCTACCGAAGAAGAGACAATGAAGATTCTGGAGGGAGTCAAACAGCGCTACGAAGATTTCCATCGAGTCTGTTATACCCCTGACGCGCTGGAGGCTGCCGTAAAGCTGTCCAGCCGCTATATTACTGATCGGTCTCAGCCTGACAAGGCAATTGATCTTATCGATGAATCCGGGTCACGAGTGAAGTTGCGACAGTATAAGTTGACCACCAGCGTTGAAGCCCTTACCGAGGGGCTGCCCGAGGTGGGGGGAGAGGCACCCACCGTGGTGGCGGACTATGAAAAGTTGAAAGCGGATTATGTGGAGGAGTCCGACGGCGAAGCTCACGAGTTGCCGTATGTCCACCGTGAGGACATCGGGCAGGTGGTATCAACTTGGACTGGTATACCAGTAACCTCGCTGACCCAGGAAGAGTCAGGGCGGCTGCTGCATATGGAGGAGTTCATCCATGAGGAGGTAGTGGGCCAGGATGAGGCCATCAGCATCGTCTCACGGGCGGTTCGACGGGCGCGAGCGGGCATTAAAGATCCCAAGCGGCCCACCGGCTCGTTTATCTTCCTCGGGCCGACCGGCGTCGGCAAGACACTGCTGGCGCGAGTACTGGCTCGCTTCTTGTTTGGCGAGGAAGATGCGCTGATTCGTATTGATATGAGCGAATATATGGAGCGATTTGCTGTCTCCCGCCTGACCGGCGCGCCACCGGGCTATGTCGGTTACGAAGAAAGTGGCCAGTTGACCGAGCAGGTGCGACGGCGGCCCTACTGTGTGGTGTTGTTTGATGAGATTGAAAAGGCCCATCCCGAAGTCTTTGGCATTCTGCTGCAGATAATGGAAGATGGCCGCCTGACCGATGCCCAGGGGCGGGTAGTTGACTTTAAGAACGCTGTCATCATTATGACGAGCAACGTCGGCGCCCGTACAATCGCTGAGACTGGCAAGATAGGTTTTGCTGCTGCTGATAAGAAGCCAACTCTTGCCGAGCAAGACCGCGAATATGAACGGATGAAGAAGAGGGTTACAGAAGAGCTGCGGAAGACCTTTAGCCCGGAGTTCCTCAACCGGGTAGACGATATTGTTGTCTTTCACGCGCTGACGCGTGAGCAGATTTATCAGATCATTGATCTGGAGTTGCGCAATGTCCGTGATCAGTTGGCCGACCGTGGCCTGCGGTTGACGATCTCTGATGAGCTGCGTGACCATCTGGTCAAGGAGGGCTATGATCCGAGTATGGGTGCTCGCCCCCTGCGCCGGGCTATTCGTAGAATCATTGAAGATCCTCTGGCCGAGCGTATCCTGAACTGGGGCGAGGAACTGCAAGGCGATATTCGGGCTAACTACCGTGATGGCAAAGTAACCTTTGAGCTGGTCGAGCATAGCGTTGTATCGCCATAGTGATGCCGCCAAGTATGTACATAGGGGCAAGCTTGCCACTGCAAGCTTGCCCTTTTTTGTACCCTCACCGGTTAGTCAGTGTCCTGGACAGACTGGCTTGCCAGTGATATTATGAAATAGTGCAAGCCCATCATAGCTGAAAGTGAACAGAGACGAATGGATGAAACTGGCTCTGCGCATAAGTCGGGTGTGATCCTTGGCTTTTTGTCGCAGCGACAGGAAGTCTGGTTAATCATCCTATTGGCGCTGGCAGTGCGTTTGGTAGCTGTTGACGCTCCGTATACCAGTGTGCACTGGATCAAGCAGTTGCAGATCGCGCCTATTGCTAAGAACTTCTATGAAGACGGCTATAATATCCTATGGCCCGAGACTGACTACAGTGCTGACCGGCCGGGATATATTGAGATTGAGTTTCAGCTCGTTACCTTTCTAACGGCTCTGCTCTATCCAATTTTTGGAATACACGAATGGGTCGGGCGGGCAGTGACCATCTCCTTTAGCATCGGCTCGCTAATCCTGATCTACGCGCTACTACGCCGTTATTTGGGCGAAAGGCCGGCTGCCTTTGGTCTGTTGTTTTTCGCCTTTGCTCCTTCCAACTGGTATTACAGCCGTGTGCTGATGAGCGAGCCATTGATGCTGTTTTTCTCCATTGGGGTTGTTTACTTCTTCTCATTGTGGTTAGGTGTGCCCAGATCGGCGCCTCAGCCTGCCAGGGGGGGACTGTACTTTGGGCTGGCTGTGCTGTGTGGCGCGCTGGCCTTCTTAGTTAAACTGCCCACTTTGGTGTTGGCTATTCCACTATTGTTTATTGCCTATCGCCGCTACGGGTGGACCTTGTTCCGCCAGCCAATTCTGTTTCTGTTTGCCTTGATTACGGTTCTGCCAGCAGCGGCTTACTATTACCATGCGCATGTCAATATCGGTGCTCACTATTTCACCGTGGGCGTAGGCTTTGGCGGTGGCATGTGGGCATCGCTGGAGCATTTTCTGCGGCCGGGCAACTACTCGCTGATGGTGCAACGATTGCTAAAGGATCACCTGACAGCAGTAGGTTTTGTTTTGCTGCCGATAGGGCTGCTGGCGTACGGTAAGGGGGGGCGTTTTCGCTGGAATCTGTTCCATATCTGGCTGGGTGCTATCTTCCTATATTTTATTGTTGTTTCTGGGGGAAATTTGCGGCAGACTTATTATCAGTTGCCCCTGCTTCTTCCTGCCAGTGGTCTGATTGGCTTGGGCTGGGATCGGATTAGCCGAATGGCGGATGTCTCGCGGCTGCTAACGCCATTGCTTGTTGCTCTGTTTTTGGCTCTGGCGGTGTGGGGAGTGCAGCCGTTCTACGAGCAGCAGGTACCGATTATTGCAGCGGCTACCGACTTGGATCAGATTGATCCTGCCAAGCGGCCAGTCATAATATTCCCTCCCGGTTTCGGTTGCCTCTACTACTTTGAGAGGCCTGGCTGGGTGGGCCGCGAAGGTTTCGGCAAGCCACCGGCCCAGGTTGCTCCCGAGGACATACCCGGCCCCGGATATGTGGCCAACCGCATCAAACGTGGCGCCCGCTGGGTCGTTTACTTCGAAACCGAAGGTCCTGGC
>JALGTS010000041.1 GCA_029821255.1 Candidatus Zipacnadia bacterium | reverse complement strand
GACCCAGCCCCGCCATCTCGCCAGTTACGGATGGAGCCACCAACACAGGACTGTCATACAACCGATCAATCTCTGCAGCTAATGCTGACCATCCACCTCCCCGCAGTGCATCAATATATTCCTGCAGCGCACTCAGCTCAGCATATAGCGGGTGAACTGCCATAAGCGCAGGTATATATACATATCCTGTTTGAGACTTAGACAGTGTGAGGGGTAGTTTGGTTTCAGCTTCTTTCGGGGCACATCCTGACACCACAAAACAGAGCGCCAGTATAACCAATACTGGCGGCACTGCGGGGCGAGTAGATTTCTTCCCGAGTCGACAGCTAACCGTAACTCGCACTCCTCTTCCAGGCGGCTACCTGCCTCTCCTCTGCCCAAGCAACCCTTAGCCGCCTTCTGCGGACGGCTGCTCCTCGGAGGCCGGTGGGTTTTCTTCGGCAGCAGGTGGTGCGGCCTCCTCTCCGCCAGGTGACGTGGTCCCCTCTTCAGCAGCAGGTGTGGCTTGCGGGGATGGATTGAGCCGATCAATAATCGCCCGGGTTATGTCCTCCCCGCCATATAAGACAAAGGCCCGATCCAGAACCATATCATAGCCATTTTCCTGAGCATATTGGGCAATAGTTTCCTCCACCTTACGCATAAGCTCCTTGCGGGCTGCCTCCACCCGTTGTTGATACTGCTGGTTGATCGTCGCCTCCAACTGAACCAGTTGCTGTTGGCGAGCGCTCATAACCTCGCGCAAGGCACTGAATTCATCCGCCTCTTCGGTGGTGCGCGGCGACTTTGACTCCAGCTCACGAAAACGCTGCTCTTTCTGAGCCGAAAGAGCAGCCAGCTCATCCAAACGCTTGAGCTTGTCGTCAGGGACGGGCTTAGGCTGGTCAAGAATGGCCACGGCCTCATTGAAGTTATCCTCAGAAAGGAAGATATAGTCCTGCAGCGACACCAGGTTGTCGCGACGACCAGCCAGCCATGCTTTCAGCTCGGCATCCTTTTCCTGCAAGGCTTGGTATTCGCTGCTGACTGCCGATATGTCAACGAACGCCACCTTGACAGCAGCAGGTGGCTGGGTTGGTGTCTCCTGCCCCCAAGTCACTGCTAATTCGGTCGCCAGCAGGATACTAATCGCAATTGCTAAAGTGACAGTGCGCCGAGGCAATGTCATTAGTTGTGGCCTCCTTATAGTCCACTACCGGTCTTACGGCGTCTTCCAAGTGGCTACTGACGGTACTCAGAAAGTATGCCCAAAGCCAAAGTGGGTTTGGCTGCCGTCTTCGCCGAAGCCAAAATCCAGGCGCAGCGGCCCTAAGGGAGTGACCGCCCGAATACCGAAACCCATGCCGACATGGATAGTAAGGTCCTCATCGTCGGCACTAATGTCAAAGCCAGGCACCTCCGTGCGGAATACCCCACCAAAGGCATCGCCCGCATCTACAAAACCGACCAGGGTCAGGCTCTTGCTCAAACCATAGCGATACTCCGCATTGAACAGGGCGAGATTCTCTCCCCGGTAACGGTCCTCCTGATAGCCTCGCAGGGACCGGGAACCGCCCACGGTAAAGGAGTCAAAGAGGGGAATATTGCCAGTGGTGGTGCCCAAAAGCAGACGCAGGGCAATGACGTCCTTGCCGCCGCGCACCCCAAAATAACGCCTCCGGTCCAATTGATACTGCTGATAAGTGTTTTCCCCACCTAATAGGCTGCCAGCTAACTCAAGGCTTATGCTCTGGTAACTACCGTGAGTGGGGTTAGCAATAATATCACGACTGTCGCGCTGCCAACCGAGGGTGATGCTGTTAACCCGGCCACCAGGGTGTAGTGGCGCGGCCACAATGAGGGGGGCGTTGGTATCACCAGGCGGAGGTAGCTGCGGACCAGGCACAGCCAAAGTGCCAATCGCATCGCCCAGGCTGCGGGTGCCTTGCAAAAAGGAGCTGGACACCTGCTCACTGCGTAGGCCAATACTAACCCGCTCAGTCTCAGTCATCGGTCGGCTTAAGGTAATCACAGTCCCGGTACGGCGTTCCTCAAACTGATCTTCAGCCAGGCTTACTGCCGTTCCCCCGATGAAGCGACGTTGCCGTTGTGTATCAAAGATGCTGAGGTCCAGAGCAGTATCCCGGGAATCCAGGTAGGGCTCATAGAACCGAAAATCATAACTGGTGCGCCCCCCCACCTCCAAGTCAATTGAGACACGCTCGGCACGACCCCGTAGGTTGTTCTCCGAGACCGATAGCATACCCACAAAGTTATCCAGCTCACTATAGGCGCCTGCTATCGAGACCATTCCAGTCGGCTTCTCCTCAATCTGTATGACCGGAATTACCGCCTTGGCCGGCTCTTTCTTACCCGGGTGCAGATCCAACTTGACGTCAGCGAACAGCCCCATATTGTAGATACGATTAATGTCAGCAGCGATCTTTGCCTGCTGAAACAGCTCACCGGGCTGAGTTTTTATGTTTCGCCGCACCACCCACTCCTGGGTCTTTTTCAGCCCCTCAATAGCGACCTCTTCAATGTAGGCCTCGTTGATTATAAAAGTAAGTGCGCCGAATTGATCTATTTTGACGTCGGCCACCTGAGCAATGTACCCCTGTTGGGAGTAATAGTCTTCGATCCGGCGCACATCCCGGCGGATCGCCTCCGCAGCAACTATATGGCCGACCTTGCTAAAGATCACATCTTCGAGCTCGGCATCAGTGATTACGGTATTGCCTACAAAGATAATCTGCTCGATGCGCTGGCGCTCGACGACGCTGATGTTCACTTTGACATCTTCGCCGACCTGCTCATAGGAAATGGCAACAGTGTCAAAGTAGCCCAGATCAGCGACTGCCTTACGAGCAGCCTCGGCTTTCTGCGCAGTATAGGGCTCGCCTATCTTCAGGATATCTTTGACTTCGTTCAGGATAACGTCCGCTGAGATATACTGATTGCCCACGACGGTGACTTCGGCAATTAATGGTTGCTCCTGGGCGCTGACCGGTCCCAGCAAGGCTGCCAATACTATGATCAGCACTATTATAGACAGAACAGCAGTTCGGTGAGGCTTAACCAGCCACATAGTTTGCTCCTCCATACAATATCAACACTTTGATAGCCAGCGAGTAGCACATACGGCTTTACATAGCACCATTTCCCTATCGGCTTAGTAGTTCCCTCCCCCGGGCCGGGTCTGCTGCCTTATTCCGGTTGCAGATAGTCCTGCAACTGCTCCCGTAGCACACTACGAGCGCGAAACAGCCGCGATTTCACCGCTGCTAAGCTACAGCCAAGCACCTGAGCTATCTCCTCATATGAAAGCCCCTCATAGTCACGCAGAATAACTACTTCTTTGTAATCATCGCGCAACTCACCGACATAGCGGGCGATCAGCTCACCCAACTCATTGCTCTCTAACAAGCGTTCGGGTGCCCATGACCAGTCCTTAATGTGCCGAGGCCGGTGCTCTTCCCGATCGTCTTCTATCAGTTGGTCCAGTGAGTATCCGTGGCTCTGGCGACGCCGCCCAATAACCTCCAGGCGATTCCTGGTCAAGTTAAGAGCAATGCGGTACAGCCAGGTGTAGACTTGACTCTCTCCGCGAAAGTCGTCCCAAGCGCGGTAAGCGTTGACAAAAGTATCCTGGGTGAGATCCTCAGCCTCCTCGGGATTCTCCAGCATGCGGTAGATCACGCTGTACACACGTTGGTAGTTATCCTCTATAACCTTATGAAATTCTGCTGAGCTACGCTGCTCACTCACGGACAGGCCCCGTACGCTCCAACCTATAATAAACGCTGAAGCAATTATACCACAGAGGCCTTGCTTTCGGCCACCGGCGGACCTGCAGCATAAGCCCTAAGCCGATCGTCATCTACTTAGACAATCCATCAGCCTACCTGTTCCTCAGCTACCTCCCAAGTCGGAGAATTACGTCAGCTACACTCAACAAGCTAAGAGGTCAGAAACTGCGGCTGTAACTGATGCGGAACTGGGTGTCGCTCTTCTCATCGGTGGCAAAGCTAACCCGGAATCTATAGGGTAACTCGTAGGAGAGACTAAGATCCCACTCATCTTCGGTCTCCGAGACGACGGTGTGGCGGTAGTTGACCAGCAAGTTCTCCATCACATATTTGCCAAGGCGCACATCAACCGGCTGATCAAAGCCGAATGTCACGGTGAACTGGTCAAGTCCCAAGGCCTGTTTAATCTGCTCTTCAATGGGGCGAAAGACAGCCGCCCGAAAACCAGCGGCTAACAGCCCAGTAAACTGCTGGGAGAACAGGTCGGTAAGGCTACCGCTACCTTTGCCCGCGATCAGCCCCAACGGCTTAGTACCCATAATTTGATAGAGTTGGTCCTCACTCAGTTCCGGTTGCGAGCTAAGAGTTAGCCTGATATTGTCGGGCAAGGTCCCACCAATTTCAATGAAAATAGTCAATTGATCTATCTGACGACCGTCAACCACAGCCGAGGGAATAAGCTGGCGAGCTTCTCCCCAGATCCGCCCCGACAGCCCCAATTCCATCGGTTCACGATACTCACCAGGCTTAGGCCCGTACCGATAAGCGATGCCCAACTCAGCGATGCGTACCAAGCCAGTAGGAACGCTGGCCCGGCCCGGTTCAAACTCAATTAGACCAGTAAGAAGCGGGCGCTGAGGGGTACCAGTAAGGTGGGCCACTGTAGTATTGGCTTGCAACGGGGCGGTGAGGCCCGGCGTTTTGAGCACAATATTCTCGCCCAGGACAACTTCAATGTCGAATCGAGGCGTAGGCTGTTGTGGGCCCCAACCATAGATTGGGCCCCCACCTCCTCCACCCGCCGGCGGCGCCACTTGCGCCTGTGAGGGGACAATCCGCCCCGTTACAACAGCCGGTTGCCCCTTGGCGGGGTTGCTCACGGTTATCACACCGTCAAGTTGGCCCTTGAATATCGGAGCATAGTTGACGGCAGCATCTATTAATTCAAGCTCAATATCCGTCTCATTGTTCGCCAGTTGGGCATAGTCAAAGCTATCCATACGGATGTGCCCTGCCAGCTTTACTGCTCCCTCGCCCAGACCTGCACCCAGCTTCTCTATGCTGATAAGCTGCGCCTGGTCAGGCAAAGTTTTCATAGTAATTCGGCCAGCCAGATCGTGGATAGTAGTTCCGCCAAATACTATCTGTTCGGGAGAACTGATCTCCACAGCCAGGTCAAATTGATTGCGCCAGAAGGGACTGAGCTGAGTCAGAGCCACACTGCCGTCTAACTTGAGGTCGGTATTACCAAGCTTAGCCGCTGCCGAGTTGATGCTGATAACATTATGCTGGCCCCTGCGCTGGATAGTAGCATTGATATTGAGATCTTCCCAACCCTCATGCCAACCCGGCAGGGCAACTCTTCCGTCAGTAATATGCACATACCCGTCAAGGGTTGGATCTCCTACCTGCCCACTGATGCTAACTTCGCTATCCACGCGACCCCGGGCTCGCAACTGGCTCCACAGCGTTTGTTCGAGTTCTTCGCCGGCCCGCGCCCGCGTAAATTCGTCTAAGAGGGCCGGGAAAAGGCCCAGATCGGTACCCTCCAGCTTACCAGATAGCTGAATCTGCCCGTTAGGGTCCACGCCTAATGGCTTCCACTGGACGGGCAGCCTGCCGTGCAGGACGATTTCCTGTTCACCACGTTTAAGTAGTAGCATATCAATATCCAGGCCGGTCTCGTCCAGACTGACGACCGGAATGTTGGCCTGGTCAAACTTAATACCCGCAAAGGTGGGACTGTCGATAAACACACTGCCCCGGAAGGAGGGCTGGCGCGTCAGGCCGCTGGCTGCAACAGTAAGGACACCAATGGTACCTCCGAGAGGAATCTCCTCGGGAAGCCATTGTCGCCACAGTGCGATATTGAAGTTAGTGCCGTCAGCCAGCAGTGACAGCTCACCGTCGGGATCAATGTCACCCTCCACCGTCAGCAGGCCCTCACCCTGAGTTACATCAGCCAGGATGTCGCGAACTGCGACCAGCCGGCCCTCAGATACCTCAACGGTACATTCACCACTAATATCCGGCAGGCCCTTGCGGTCAAAGCTAAGCTCCGTCAACTCCGTCTGTAGGTAGGCCGTCATCTGCTCAGGAGAGCCTTTCAGCACTATGGTGAGGTCAATATCTCCCTGGGCACGCAGCGCCAGGCCACGCAGCCGCTGGGCAATCTCGTTGTTACCCGGCGTGTCACCCACCAGCTTACTAACCGGTACCGCCAGGCGCAATAGCTGGCCGATGTCCCCCTCCGTTAACTCTGCATAGACTCTTCCCTGCTGCTGCTCCCACTGATAGTCGCCGCCGGCTTGGACCTGCGCGTCACCTACCCGTAATGTAGTATTCTGTAGGGAGATCTTGCCCTGCCCAACGAGCACCATTGTATCAATGGCACTAACCTGCTGGCCGCCTATCACCAGATTCGGAACCACCAGGTGAACTCGTCCCACCGGCCCCTGCGGGCTACTGTGTATCTCAATCTCAGGCAGATCCACCCGACCAGCGATGGCCACCCCGATCTCGTCGGGGGAGACAATAGAGTGCAAATCAATGTTGTTCACCGCCAGCGATGCGGCAAACTTAGGCGCAATTGGCTTACTATCCAACAGCCGTAGCCAATCTTGCAGATAACCCCGCATAGTGACGGCCGCTTGCGAGACGCACAGACCCCCCTCAGGAACCTCAATGCGTTGTCGGTCAACTACAAACCTCGCTTTTCCGTCAGTAACTGGGTAGGGTCCATAGTAGCCGGAGGGCACGGCAAGCTCTGCAGTCAGCCGCGGGTCGGCGATCGTCCCCGACAGTGTCGCACTGGCCTCGGCGATGCCACTAATCGGGCGCCTTAGGCCGACTTCATCGCTGATTTCCTCAAGCTGCAGGCCGACCAGACGAAGCTGAGCCGCTACCGGCATCTGCTTGGCCGTGCGGCTCAATCCACCCAACCGTCCGCTGCCCGTCAGCATAGCCGGCCCACGGGACACTATCAGTTCGTCCAGTACCAGTGCTGAATGCTCAACGGTGGCACGGGCAAAAACGACATCGGTTGAAAACTGCCTACTGCCCGCACCAAAGGCAACCAGTTCAGCTCCACCAACTATATCTTCCAAATTTCCGGCTACATTGGCGCGGACAAAGGCCACACCCGACAGATTCGGACGGTTAAATTGTTGGCCCAACCGGGCCAGATCCAGCTCAGCGGCGTTGACCTTCAAATCCATCCCTTCCCGGCGACTGATAACCCCCTGCACTGCTATGCGGCCCTTCGGGTCGCTGAGGCTCGCCAGCCGGAGACGCAAACTGTCTTCGCGTAGCTCCCATAAGCCTGTGGTATGCTGGATGGTAAGACCGCGGAAGCAGAGATTTTCTGCACGCGTCCGGCCAACGATGTAAGGCTGCCCTTGCTCAATCCCACCAGCCAGCAGCAGATTAACCCGACCGGTCAGGCCACCTGAGTCCACGCCGCGCACCTGGCGCAAACTACCCAATTGCAGGTTGTGGCCTGCTAAATCAAAGTATATCTGGGGCTGTTGCCCCTGTGGCCAAGTTGCAAACGCCTGACCGGCAATTTGTCCTCCTGCTACCTCCGCCTGCAGGCCGGACAGTCGCACTACGCTGCCCGCCATCTGCATGCGGCCTTGCAAGTTATCAACCCGCAGATCGTCAACGGTGGCGTGCCTGACTTGCAGAGCAGTTTCCAGCACCGGCGTCCCGCCAGCGTAGGCCAGGTTCAGCTCGACATTGTGCAGATCGCTGATATGAAGCGTGTGCTGTATGGCATCGCCAGCGGATTGCTCTGAGGTTGTCCACGGAGCAGGACTGAGCTGCTTGGCTCTAACCTGTGCAGCTATTGCCGGGGCCGCCACGCTGGGAATGGAGGCTTGCACCTGCAGCCCACCGACCACTACAGGGAAACTATCCTGCACAGCTAC
>JALGTS010000357.1 GCA_029821255.1 Candidatus Zipacnadia bacterium | reverse complement strand
GATGTCGCTGGTAATCTGGCGCATTGAAATCATCTGACCACCAGGAGTGTCCAACTTGATCAGTACCATAGCGGCATCACGCCGGTGGGCCGCGTCAATGCCGCGACTGATGTAGCTGGCGGTAGCCGGATTTATGTCGCTGGCTACGGTCAGTTGCAGGATTAACGGTTCGGCCTCCGCAAAGGGGCTGAGTATTGGGCCGACGCTTGCACATAGCAAGACCAGCACTGTCCGAATTGTCATCTGCACCACTCTCCTGCCCGGCCTCTACCCAACTTGCTGAGGGGTTTGTTGGGGGAGGTGGACACGCTGCACCGGCGGATCGTTGGCGCGGTAGACTACTATGTAGTAGACAAGAGCGCCCAACCACCGGGTTATTACAATCAGCACGCACCACAGCGCGCGGGTGCCCGGATCAGGGAAATCACGGCGGGCACAGTCCCAGACCGCCAGAATTGTGACCACCCAACTGGCCAGTCCGAATAGCAGTGCCGTGGCGATAAATAGGAAATAAAACGCGAAGAAGGCAAAGGCGAACGCTACACCGGCTGTCTCTTCCATAGTACTGGCACCTACTCATCGTCGAAATAGCACTATGTCCAACCCTGCTAATAGTGTTCACCCTCGGCAGGCGGATTCCTTCTCGGCAATACTCGCCCGGGCTTGGGTGCTTATCATCCCTCGTGCAATGCCTGGAACAACGCATAGGCGATGAGTCCGTGGCCGGTAATATTAGGGTGCACCGGCTCCGGAGATAACACCTCGGGCCCAAACGCGGCGTTGCCGTTCATCGGTGCCTGGCGGCACCATCCAGTAAAACGGCTCGAGCAGAATCAGGGAACATCCAGTAGCGTCTGTCGCCCGTTGCAGCAAGCTCTCCAGGCGTTGTGCATATGGCTCTGGGCCGGTCTCCTGGCGTCCTTCAAACAGATACCGATGGCAGTCGTTGATGCCGATGAGTACTGACAGCCAATCTGGATTTAGGGACAGGCAGTCTTCGTCCCATCGCTTTTCAAGCTCAACAGTAGTCTCTCCGCCAATGCCGCGGTTCAGATACTGAATATCAAGTTCGCTGGCTTCCGCGTACACGAGTCCAGCCAATATAGCTGCGTAGCCGTTGCCCAGCGGCGGGAATTCTTCTCGTCGCCCGCAGTCAGTGATGCTATCACCTTGAAATAGAAAGCGTTGTCCTGATTTGAGTGCTAATGAAGTCACATCGAACCTCCGGTTTTGAGAATAGTTGTAGGTTGGATGGGGAATGCTTCGCAAAGTTCTGCGAAGTCACAAGCTGATACCTTCCAGCCAGCTTGAGTTATTCCTCCGTACGCTGGCAGAGAGGCGGTGGCAAGAAAAAAGAGGGAGGCATTCCGGACAGGCCCTGTCGGATCCTCGCGCTTGCGCGGCAGCACAAGTATGAACCATTGTCAAGTACCTTGTGAAATCCGGCTGGTGTGCTAAGCAGGTGAGGGGAAGAGCGGCTCAGTGGCTGCAGCCTTTGCCTGTAGGGCCGACGCCTCCTGGGTACTGAGCGGTCGCATATGCAGGGCGGCAGACAGTGATCGGCGGAATAGCCTGATACTGGCCGACGGCAGAATGGTGCTGACCGGCTGCGCCAGAGCATACCAGACCGCTCGAGAGATCTCTTCGTTGGTATCTAATGGCTTATACCAACATTTAGGATAGCGGTGAGGTTCACCCGGTTGGTGGAGTTGCTCTGCTATCGGCTTGATGGCGATTACCCCAATGCTGCGCCGATTGGCCTCTGCCAGCAGCTCCAGTCCGAACCCGTGGTATTGGAGGATGAAGCTTATCGGGAACATCACCGTGTCAAAGGGAAACTCGTCCAGCGCAGCTAACAGGTTATCGGGATTGTGGCCGGTGATACCGATAAAGCGCAATAGGCCTTGCTCGCGGGCCTCCAGGAAGGCCTCAATGGCGCCTCCTGGTCCGAGAGCCTGGCGACGTTCTTGGGGGTCATCAAGCGCGTGCATCTGGTAGAGGTCAAGGTGGTCAGTCTGCAGGCGCTCCAGTGACTTATGTAGCTCTTCGGTGGCACCTTGCTTGTCACGCTTGGTGGTCTTGCAAGCCAAGAAGACCTTATCGCGGCGGCCGGCGAGAGCCTTGCCGAAGAGCACCTCG
>JALGTS010000040.1 GCA_029821255.1 Candidatus Zipacnadia bacterium | reverse complement strand
AGACGAGAGGCGAGACGCCTGTCCTACTGAAATAACGAGCGAGAGGCCTGTCCTATTGACGACTGACTGTTGACTGCTATGCCTTATGGTGATTTGAGCATATTTGGTCCCGAATTGAGTCTGTGCGGGTTGGCGGTAATTGTGTTGATCGCCGATCTGGTTGTGCCACGACGCTGGCGGTTGGTGCCGGCGGGGTTGGCGGCGGTGGGCCTCGCAGTACCTGTGTATCTGGTAGCAAGCCGGTGGATGGGGCCGCGCACGTACGAGTTTATGGGCGCCTACGTCATTGACAGCTTCGCCGGTAGCTTCAAACTGGTGCTGCTGACGGCCGCCTTCCTGGTGATTCTGCTCTCAGTTGACTACCTGCGCCGGCTGGAGCGCGGATTTGGTGAATATTTCGCGTTATTGCTGTTTTCGCTGACCGGTATGATGCTGCTTACCGGCGCGTTTGACCTGATCATCATCTATCTATCGTTTGAGATGATTAGCCTCTCCTGCTACGTACTCACCGGCTATATGAAGCAGGATCGCAAGTCCAATGAAGCGGCGCTGAAATATTTCCTGTATGGGGCGGCGGCATCGGGGGTGATGCTATACGGTATTTCGCTGATTTATGGGTTGAGTGGCTCAACTCGGCTCGGTGAGATGGGGATGGGGCTTGTGGCCTCCAGTTCTGGGGCAGATGTAGCAGTCCAGCCGACTTTCCTGCAGACCGCTCTGGTGCAAGTAGGGCTACCGGAGGTTTATGTGCTGCGGCTGGCGGGATTGATGATGCCGCTGGCGGTAGTAATGGTCACTGTGGGACTGGGCTTCAAGATTGCTATGGTCCCGTTCCACGCCTGGGCACCGGATGCCTACGAGGGTGCCCCTACGCCGGTAACTGCATTCCTGTCGGTGGCACCGAAGGCGGCCGGTTTTGCACTGCTTGCACGGTTGGTACTGGCGTGGTATCCGTTACTGATGCCGCACTGGCCGGCATTGCTGGCGGCGTTGGCGACGCTTACTATGTTTGGGGGCAATCTGTGGGCTATTCGCCAGACCAATATCAAGCGGATGCTGGCTTATTCGTCAATTGCTCACGCTGGCTACCTGCTTATCGGTGTGGTGGTGGCAGCGACCGATTCAATAGGGCTCCACGGACTGATCATCTATTTTGTGGCTTATCTGTTTATGAATATTGGAGCCTTTGCGGTGGTGCTGTTGGTAGCGCGCAATCGGGGCAGCGAGGAGATTGCTGACTTCGCCGGGATGTATCGCAGTGCGCCAGTATTCGCTGCGGCGATGGTCATCTTCCTGCTGTCGCTGACGGGTATTCCGCCGACCGCTGGCTTTGTGGGCAAGTTGTACATCTTCGGGGCAGCCATAAGCACGGGCAACTGGGCGTGGCTGGCGGTAGTTGGTATCATAAACAGTGCTATCTCGCTGTATTACTATATGAATGTTGTCAGGATGATGTACTTCGGCAAGCTGGATGAGGAAGCAATGACCATTCAGCCGGTGGGTATCACGGTGGTAGCTGCTATCTGTCTGGTGGGTACACTTGCGGTTGGTCTGCTTCCCCAGGCGATAATTGAGCTTATTCAGCAGTATGTCTGAGAACAGTTTCACTTTGCACCAGGTGCGCAATGATGTGCCTATTGGACAGTTGGGAGTGGGATATGAGTAGGCGAGCTAAAGCGGCAGTTGATGTACAGGTATCAGCAAACAGCTCCTGGAGGAGGCTATATGCGCCTGTCTCTGAGGAGTTAGCTCAAGCTGAGAGGGTCCTGCGGCAGATGGCCGAGAGCGGTCCGCCAATTGTGCGAGAGGTGACTATCCACACTATAGGGGTAGGCGGTAAGCGGCTGCGCCCGGCGCTGTTGCTGCTATGTGCGCAGGCTTGCGGACAGGTTACCGAACAGGCAATCAGATTGGCCGCGGCGGTGGAACTCGTGCACTCCGGCTCACTGCTGCACGATGACGTAGTTGACAAAGCTGAGATGCGGCGGGGCACAGAATCAGCTTGGCGCAAGTGGGGAATCTCGCAGGCGGTACTGGTCGGTGATTACCTGGCGGCAGTGGCCTACCGGTATGTGTCGGAGTACGATGACAGTGGCTACCTGAACGTCTTGGCCCAAACTGTGAGCGAGATGTGCGAAGCGGAGCTGCTTAGTTTAGAGTGCGGCGATGAAATTGGCGAACAGGTCTACCTGCAGATCATTGGGGGAAAGACTGCGGCCTTGTTTGCAGCGAGCTGCCAGTTAGGGGCACAGGTAGCTGGTGCCCAAGATGGAATTCAGTCTGAGCTGGCTGCCTTCGGATACGACCTGGGTTTGGCCTTCCAGATAACTGACGACCTGCTGGATCTATATGGTGATGCGGTGAAGTTGGGCAAGTCAGTGGGGCAAGATCAGTCCCGGGGCCTGCGGACGCTGGCAGTCATCCATGCCTTGGAAAATGACAGCTCAGGACGGATTGCCCGGCTGATCAAGGGATTGTCTGATGAGGTTTGTACCAAAGAGGCTCGGACAACTCTGGCAATACAGGTAGAGCAGGCCGGCGGCCGCAGCTATGCCGAGCGGTGCGCTCGCCACTACATAGCTTCGGCTCTGCGCCATTTGCAAGTCCTATCACCCTCCCCGAGCCGCGAAGCGCTCTTCGGCGTGGCCCAGTGTATTGTGGACCGCATTAACTAAGAGTGCTCTGGCTACAAAGAATGTCCTCGTTGGCTCGTACTCTTCACAGGCAACTTGTATTATATGTAGAGTCCTTGCCTCCAGCAGGTTTTGGTGTTAAGATGTTAGCAAGTATCGGGGCGAGATATTCGAGTTTCAGAGGATGGGGGAGCTCGCGCTATGCCATCACCAAAAAACCAAGAAAGTCGGCAGACCCTCGCGTTCTGGCTGCTGGTGCTATTGATCTGTGTTATTGCCGGAGTGTTGAGTTATCAGGTTGGCAAGAACTGGGTGGGCCGGCGGCTGGCTGAGGTTGACCTGCAGGCCGGGGTGCAGCCCGAGCCAGTTGGCGAGGCTCCAACCGCCAAGGTGAGCTCCGGTAAACCAGAAGAGGAGGCGCCGTTGCGGCCTGTTGTCAAGATTGAAGAACGCGAGCCGACCGGAAGTGAGGAGCTGTTTAGTGAGCCTGGCTTGGAAGGTGAACAGGTTACGGAGGAACCTCAAGATGGGGCTGGACTCCATGCGGGTGAATCCGAAACAACTGGGGTAGGCTCCGAACAACCGGTGGCCGTGGAGGGGGAATGGGTTGTGACAGCAGGTTCGTTCACCGAGGAGGATAATGCTCGCAGACAGGCTCGAAAACTGGAGCAGCGTGGCTACAGCCCCTTTATCACGCAGATCAAGAACGAGGGGATCACATATCATCGAGTCAATGTAGGGACCTTCAGCAATCGCGAGGACGCCGAAGCGCTGGCCCAAAAAGTACGTGAAGATGGCTTCGTGGCTGGTCTGGTCCACCGATAGAAAGCACGATGTAAGCTGGCGCTGCTGATTGGAGGGAAAACTTTGGATAGCTTGGTTGATATAGCCCGGGCAGCGGTGCAGGCGGCAACTGCTGTTGGTGCTGATTGGGCTGACGCAATTTGCGCATCAGGGCGGTCAGTTGAAGTTGAGGTAGAGAAGACCTGTATTAAGCAGTGCCAAACGCGCCGTGACAGCGGAATTGGAGTACGAGCTTATGTTAATGGAGCAATGGGCCTGGCCTGTAGTCAGAGTCTGGAGAAGGCTCAAGTACGTATGTGTGCTGAACAGGCCGTAACTTTAGCTAAAGCCGCCCATTGCGATCCGGACTTTGTGGCATTGCCGCCGCCGCGTGAGGTACAACAGGTCCCAGAACTGTTTGACGGGAGCGTTGCGGGCCTGGATTCAGCTCGGATCGTGCAGTGGTGTCAGGAGGCGATTGACGAGGCGCGTGCGGTTAATGCAAATGTAGCGTTGTCGGGAGGAGCCGCGCTGACGGAGGGCGGACATGGCCTGGCCAGCTCCACGGGTATAGCTTTAGGCAATCGGGGCACATCACTACATATCTTCTTTATGGCAGTGGTACGCGACGGTGACGACGTAGGCAGCTATTTTGAATATGATGTCGCCCGACGACTTAAGGATTTTGAGCCAGTCGGAGTTGCTGCTCAGGCCACAGAGCAGGCTGGCAACTTCCTGGGCGCCCGGCACATGAAGACCGCCCGGCTACCGGTGGTGATGGGGCCACTAAGCGCTGGCGACTTTCTTACAGCACCTATTGAAGCAGCGGATGCCGAGAGTGTCCAGCGCGGGCGCACCTATATGGTCGGTAAGGCCGGCGAGCAGATTGGCAGTGGGGCAATTACCATTGTTGAGGACCCCTTTGTACCAGCTGGGGTTTTTTCACAGGGCTGGGATGCTGAGGGAGTGCCCAAGCAGAAGCGAGTGTTGATTGATAAAGGTGTGCTGACCACCTACCTGCATAATTCGTATACTGCCAATAAGGCGGGAGTGGACGACACTGGGCATGCGGCGCGTCGTGGCTATTCCCCCAGTGTCGGCATCTCGGCCACCAACCTGCTGATTGAGCCGGGCCAACTTACCGAAGCCGAGTTGGTGGCCGAAATTGACGAGGGGCTGTATATCAACGCTGCCCAGGTAGAGCCCGATCCGGCCAGTGGGGACCTTTCGGTAACGGTGGACTTTGGCTTCAAGATTGAAAATGGCCAACTGGCTTATCCGGTAAAGAATACTATGATTGGCGGTCATATATTGGAACTGCTGGAAGAGGTAGATGCTGTGTCCAGCGACTACCGGGAAGAGCCGGGCAGTATCATCCCCAGCGTGCGACTCAGCGCAGTGCAGATCATCGGGGCTGAGTAGCGGTTCTCACGACTTCGGCCTGACTTTGCTCAGAAGACACGCTTGAATTCGCTCCATCTCAGCCCGGCCCGCCTCGGTTTGGTCTTCATAGCCCATTACGTGCAGCAGTCCATGAATGGCCAGTAGACATAGCTCTTCCAATAGACTGTGCCCGTACTGTTGGGCTTGACGCTGGGCCGTCTGCACCGAAATTATGATCTCTCCACTGCTACCCTCAGCGTCCTGCTCGGCCTCAAAGGCGATGACATCGGTGGGACCGCACCGCTGGAGAAGCTGGCGGTTGAGCTGCGCGATCCTGGCATCGTCAACCAGTGCGACGCTGAGATTCTCCACGGCGGTGCCAAGCTGCCGGCCAGTGGCCTGCAGCACCTGCTTGAGCTTATCGTGGTCAACGGGGACGGGTTGGAGGTCACGCAGTTGTATCTTCATTGGTTGGCAAGAGGTTGGCACAATGGCTGGCTAAGAGTCGCTGCTTTGGGATTGGCCGTAGGCCTTGGCAACTTCTTCGGCGTCACGCTCAATCTGGTCGGGGTACTTGATGCGCTGGTGAAACATCGTGTTGAGACTGTCAATGAGACTTTGCTTGATCTTGTCAACTTCAGCAAAGGTTAGTGGGCATTCGTCAAGCTGGCCTTCTTCAATCTTCTCGTCGACGAGACGATTGACCAGGGCTTTGACCTTGGCAGGGGTAGGGTCGTCAAGGGTGCGGGCAGCAGCCTCAACTATGTCGGCAAGCATCACAATGGCATTTTCTTTGGTTTGAGGCCGTGGGCCAGGATAGCGGAATTCTTCTTTGCTGACTTCTTCACCTTCCGCAGCCTGGGCGCGAGCCTTTTCGTAGAAGTACTTAATCAGATAAGTGCCATGGCTTTGGGGAATGGCATCGGCGATCGGCTGGGGGAGCCTGATTTCTTTGGCTATCTGCAAGCCGTCCTTCACATGGGCAGCTATTATTAAGGCACTGAGATGCGGGCTGAGCTTATCATGGGGATTCTCGCCGCCGAACTGGTTTTCCACGAAGAAATAGGGGCGTTTGATCTTGCCGATATCATGATATAGCGCAGCGGTGTGGGCCAGTAGACTGTTGGCACCGATGGCCTCAGCGGCTTGCTCCGCGAGGTTGGCCACCATCACCGAGGATTGATAGGAGGCAGGAGCCTCGCGCCGCAGTTGGCGCAGAATCGGCTGATTGGGGTTAGACAACTCCATAAGGCGCAGATCGGTAAGCAGCTCCAGGGGACCTTCAATGACGACGATTGCCCCGACCGAGAGCAGGGCAGCAGCTACTCCACCTATGGCAGTGGCTCCGATTACGTGCCATTGGACAGTGAGATCGAAGGCTGCGGTGGTGATAACCAATGCCAAACCGTTACCCAACCCCACCAATACAGCTACACGGGCGATGGTTTGGGTCCAACTGCCCCGGATAGTACTGACGTTGGCGGCAAACAGGCCACATACTATGGTTGCAACCACCAGGCGGACGTCGTTAGAAGGAGTTGCCAGACCGACCAATGGGCCCAATAGGAGGGCAAGTAGCGAACTTAGCACCGGTCGAGTGGCTAAAGCTGCTATCATACATGCGGCAGTGGTGGTAGTCAAAGCTATGGCTTCAAAATATGCCCATTGCTGGCTTATGCGAAAGAGCAGTGTTGCCAAGATCAATATGACGCTCAGTAAGGCCATCAGGCGCATGTCGGCAAAGACGGTAGCGGCAAACCGGGCTGTGAACGTCCATAGGATAGCCACCAGCATTGCCAGTAGCGCTAAGATCCCCAAGGCTTGGGAATAGTTAACCACGGGATTCACCAGTCCGACGGCCCGGAACATATCCATATGGTGAGAAGTTACCCGTTCGCCTTCAGCGATTATGATTTCGCCTGCTTGAATGGCACGCTCGATCGGTTCTACCGCCTCGCGCGCTTCTGCACGCTTTTGCTCGGTTAAGTCCGGGTCGTAGACCGCATTGGGCTTGATGGCAAGTTGGGCGATTTCGGTAGCGGCTGCTGCAGCGGCCTTAGTCAGGTTCATCTGTTGGGCTTGTTCGGCGATCTGCTGGCGCGCCTTGGCTAAATCGTTGGTGCCCTTGCGTAGTTGCCTCTGCATCTGGTTGTCTGCCAGTTCCAAAGTCGCACTTTTGATCTGCTCCAGCGCGGTGGGGGGCTTTTCCAGGAGTGTGCGTAGTGTCGCTTCACTTATATCCAGGGCTATGCGTTCGTGGAGGATATTGATCTGTTTAGCGAGAGGGCGATCGGCTGTCTGCTGGCGGACTTGCCGGGCTTGAGCGAAGATGTCGTTGATTACTGCTTTGACGCTACTGTCAGCATCAGCCACCGGAGAATATTGGTCGGGGACCTTGGCGGCGGCCTGTTCCCGTAGTTGGGTGGTCGCCTCAACAGCGATGTAAAGAGCACTGCGGGGAGCCTTGATTGTCCGGTCGGCAATATCCCCTGGCTGCAGTTCGACCTTAGGGGGCAGGACACGAGCCCACAAACTGAAGAATAATAAGCCGACGGTTATGGTCGCCAGCAACAACCGACGCAGGGCAAGTTCGTCCAGGCTGAAGAGTCGTGACGGAGACAACTGGTGGTTGCTGACTTGACTTTTTACTTGAGGCATCTGACTTGCTCTCCTCAGCACACCGGGGTCTCCCAGATATTGGGACTGGGAACGCCGCTAGGAGTCTCCCGAGTTTGTCTGCGCCTCATCGTAGGCTTTGACAATCCGCTGGACCAGATCATGGCGGACGATATCGTGACCCGTTAAGCGGCAGATCGCTATGCCTGGGATATTCTTTAGTATTTCCAATGCATGGATTAGTCCGGAGCTAGCCGAGGCGGGCAGATCCACCTGGGTGATGTCGCCGGTGATAACCATCTTTGAGGCCAGGCCCATCCGCGTCAGGGCCATCTTCATCTGCCCAATGGAGGTATTTTGGGCCTCATCAAGCACGATGAAGGCATCATTTATGGTGCGCCCTCGCATATAGGCGAGGGGTACGACCTCAATAGTGCCGCGGCGTAGATGGCGCTGGAGGCGGTCAGCCCCCATTACATCAATAAGAGCGTCATAGAGCGGCCGCAGATAAGGGTCAATCTTCTCCATAATATCGCCGGGCAGAAAGCCTAATTC
>JALGTS010000039.1 GCA_029821255.1 Candidatus Zipacnadia bacterium | reverse complement strand
TTCAAGCTGGTAAGATAGTAGTCTGTGATCGCTTCTCGTCGGCCACTGCTGCCTATCAGTGCTACGCTGGCGGTATAAGTCTACAATCATTCAAACAACTGGATGAGTTGGCTACTGGTGGACGCTGCCCTGATAAGACGATAATTTTGGACATTGACCCAGCCAAAGGGCGCAAACGGAAGCAGGCAGGTACACAGCCAGAGCCAGATCGTATCGAGCGCAAAGGTGATGACTACCACCGCCGGGTGCGCGCGGGTTTCTTAGAATATGCCCGCCAGCTTGGTTCGCGGGCAGCGGTGGTCAGCGCTGACGGCTCACCACAGCAGATACACCAGGCAATTCTGGAAGTATTGGGAATAAACTCCCAGATAGAGAGGGCAGAGTGCAGATGAGACCCCGCGCAGTTGTCGCAGGTGGTGCTGGCTTTATTGGTTTTCATTTCGTATCACGACTGCTTGACGAGGGCTTTGATGTAGTCATCGTTGACAACCTCGCCACCGGAACCCGGCGCAATGTCACCGAGCTGTTAGCGCAAAATCGCTGCGAGTTCGTTGAACACGACGTCTGCCAGCCACTGGGCATCAGCGGGCCAGTTGATTACGTAATAAATCTGGCCTGCCCGGCCAGTCCGGCGGACTTCTCCCGCATACCCGTCGAGATTATGCGCAGTTGCTCGGAGGGCACCTATAATCTGTTAGAGCTGGCCCTGCATAAGCAGGCGGAATTCCTGCACGCCTCCACCTCTGAAATCTACGGCGACCCCGAGATTCATCCTCAACACGAAGACTATACCGGCAACGTCAATATCGCAGGCCCCCGCGCTGTCTATGACGAGGGCAAGCGCTATGCCGAGACGCTCATCCATACCTACCATCGCCAGTTTGGTATACCCGTCCACATCGCGCGCATTTTCAATACCTACGGGCCGCGCATGCGTCCTGATGACGGACGAGTTATCTCTAACTTCTGCGTCCAGGCCTTGACCGGTCAGCCCCTAACTGTCTACGGCGACGGTCGGCAGACCCGTTGTTTCTGTTACGTGGACGACCTTGTAGAGGGTCTATTCCGGCTGATGACCAGCGAGTACGCTGGCCCCTTCAATATAGGCAACTCCGAAGAGATATCCGTCCAGCAGTTGGCAGAGAAGATCATTAAGCTATCCGGCAGTAGTTCACAGATTGAATATCAACCGCTGCTGCATCCCGACGATCCCAAACGGCGCCAACCTGCCCTTGACCGTGTCAAGGATGCCCTGGGCTTTGCCCCCGTCACAGATCTGGACACCGGGATAGAACGCACACTGGAGTGGTTCCGCCAAGTGATTGCCCACGGAAGGGCCTGAAGAAGATGTCATTCGCCGACGTCGTTGGTCATAAGACCGCAAAGCAGGTTTTGCGGCAGGCGATTGCCAGCAATCGCCTGCCTACCGGCTATCTGTTCACCGGGCCGCCTAATGTGGGTAAGACCACCACAGCTTTGGAGCTGATTAAAGCCATCAACTGCGAGGCCCAAGCTGCCAATGCGGATAGCGCTACAGTTGATGCCTGCGATAAGTGCGAGAGGTGCCGCCGCATAGCAGATGGCAGTTTCCCGTATTATAGAACTGTCTTTCCCACCTCAAAAGCTTTGCGCGAGGAAATAGACAAGCAACACAAAAGACAACAAGAGGGGCAGCTTAGCGACCAAGAAGAAGGCGCCGCCGAGGAGCAGGAAGACTACCAGGACCTCGAGCTAATAGAGATTGAAGATGCGGCCATTCACATTGATTCCATAAGCGCTATGGTGAAAAATGCCCATCTGAAGGCACCCCCTGAGGTTTACAAGGCTTACCTGGTTCAGTCTGCTGAAAAGATGACCCCAGACGCAGCAAATCGCTTCCTCAAGACATTGGAAGAGCCACCACCGCAGACCACCTTTATCCTGACCACCAGCCGACCTTCGGAATTACCTGATACAATCGTCTCCCGCTGCCAGATCGTCGACTTCGGGCCAGTTCCCCTCAAAGAGATGTATCCGTCCCTGGCCCGCAACTTCCCCGAGTGTGATCCAGCCCGAATTCGGGCAGTAGCTGCAGCCAGTGCTGGCCGCTACGGCTGGGCTTACCGTATGCTCTCGCTTCCGACGCTACTCGCCGACCGCGAGGAACTGCTGGACTTGCTTGCCGAACTGCCCACGCGTCAGCTCTATGAGGGGATGCGCCTGGCCGAGGTGGTGCTTGACTTGGCCAGGCGCTGGTTTCTGGATAGCTATGAGCCAGATACGGCCTCGCACAAGACAGCCGAGGTTCTCATAAAGCGAACTCCCAGTTACGTACAGCGCACCGCAATGCTCCAGCTTATGGATCAGATTTTCTCCTGGTGGCGCGACCTCACCTTGCTGAAGAGTGTGCCCACCAGTAACGCAGTGATGAATCCAGACTACCTGGAGCGACTGCGGCGACTTGCCGAGGTCTACGATATGCCGGCCTGCCTGCGGGCACTGCGCTGGATAGAGGAGGCTCATACTCACCTGCGAGCCAATGCTAACTTGCACCGCACTGCCGAGCTGCTAATGCTTAAGCTGATCTCGCTGTCGCCTGCAAAATCGTAAGATGGAGTTCTTTGCGCCTAATTCTCTGCACACAGTGCTGCAAGTAGGAGAAAAACAATGAAGATATTGGTTACTGGCGGGGCTGGATTTATTGCCTCGCATATTGTGGATCGCTATCTACAGCTTGGCCATCAGGTCACAGTGATAGACAACCTATCCACTGGCCGCAGGGAGAATTTGAACCCGGCCGCCAAGTTCTATGAAGTTGATATCACTAACGCTAACCGCGTCGCTGAGGTGTTTGCGGCCGAGCGACCTCAAATAGTAAACCATCATGCCGCGCAGATGGACGTGCGCCGCTCGGTAGCTGAGCCGATCTTCGACGCTGAAACCAATATTATCGGTTCGCTGAATGTCATTCACAGCGCGCTGCAGGTTGGCAGCAAGAAGATTATCTATGCCTCGACCGGCGGGGCTATCTACGGTGAACTGGAGTACAGTCCGGCCGACGAGCAGCATCCCATAAGACCGCTAAGCCCCTATGGAATCTCCAAACATAGTGTCGAACATTACTTGTATCTCTACCAACATCTGGAGGGACTCGACTTTACGGTGCTACGCTACTCCAACGTCTACGGGCCGCGGCAAAATCCCCATGGCGAGGCGGGAGTTGTGGCGATCTTCGGGAAACAGATGCTGGCTGGCCAGCAACCAACAATATTCGGCGACGGCACTGACACCCGCGACTACGTCTTTGTTAGTGACGTCGTGGAAGCCAACCTGTTGGCCCTGGAAGCAGGTAGCGGCGAGATCTTCAATATCAGCACCGCGCAGGCTACTACCGTACAGCAAATCTTTAACTTTATTGCCCAAGCCAGCGGGTACGAGGGAGAACCCAACTATGCCCCCCCTCGCCCCGGTGACCTACGCCACAATGCATTGGACGCTGCCAAAGCACAACAACTGCTGGGCTGGACTCCTAAGATGAACTTGTCCGAAGGCATAGCCCTGACAGTGGAGTACTTGCGAGAATCTGAGCTGCAGGCAGGCTGAGTACTCTCCGGGGTGTCAGTGGCAGTCGTTTATCAGATGTACGGATGGTGAGCAGCACGCCAGCTTGAGCTGGAGGATACTTGACATTATCTATTGGTTTGTTATAATAAAGCAGGCAGGGGCGATCACTATGTATCGCCCTCGCTTTATGCCTGAATTTCCATCACAGTACCAGCTCAGCTTCCTGATTATTTTGGGGTGAAGTGCTGGCTAATGAAACTGGAGGTGTAACTTGTGGCGCATCTGAATCTTATTGCTTTGTCCGGCGTGGCAACCAGGGATGCTGTCTTGCGGGAGAAGTCGGGCGGGCAGGTAAAGGCTGAGTTTAGTTTTGAGGTTGACCGGCCCTTTCACCGCAGCAATGGTGAGCCTGTCTCGGATCTGTTCCTGGTAGATGTGTGGAATGAACTGGGCGAGTGGGCCATGGAGCAGGTCAAAGAGGGGCAGCGACTCTTCATTCTCGGAACACTGAATAAGGAGAGCTATAGTACACGCACAGGGCGTGAGCACCTCACTATTGTCAAGGCCAAGTATCTGCGTCTGCTGGATGAAGACTTGGTTGACGGCCGGATGGATGTTGAGCAGCTCAAGGCAGATCGGTGGCCGATCAGTCTACTGCACACTGCAGTGGAAATTATTGCCTCGGCAATAGACGAAGACGCTGTCACGGTCGAACCCGCAAGCCAGTCGGCATAAGTCGACCCTGGTGGGAAGTAGCAAAAAAACTTGATAAAGAGCCTGGAAAGTAGCCGCCAGCACCGCAGGCGGCTACTTGATTTTGCGTAGGCACGAGGGAGCACAACGATGTCACAATCTGCCGATCTACATTTGGGCGACGATGGGTGGTGCTTCGCCTGCGGGCCACATAATCCATCCGGACTTCATCTAACCGACTTCCACTTTGAAGGCGCCCATTACATCTGCCACTTCACTCCCCAGCGCCATCATCAGGGTTGGGTCGGGCTGACGCACGGTGGCATCATCGCCACCCTATTGGACGAGATTATGACGCGCATGCTGTGGGAGCAAGGCATTAACGCCCTCACCGGCGAACTTGACATCCGCTATCGCCAGCCGGCGGCCATCAGTCAGCCCTTGACGGTTCGCGGCTGGGTCAAGTGCAAGCACGGCAAGCTGATTACAGCCCAGGCGCAGGTAGAACTGACCGATGGGAGCACAGTTGCCGAAGCCCAAGCTAAGTTTATTAAGACATAGCTGCCAAGACCTTTCAACTCAACAGGTCCCGGCAGAAAACCGGAGCAGACGATGCTCTTCGACAGTGCGATGCTGGCAAGAATCTGCACCGACTTGCAACAGGTCCTGCCCGGCTGCCAGGTCCGCCGGGTGGTAACAACCGGCAAGTCAGAGGTGGCAGTGGAGACCAATGTTCCCGGACCGGCTCCGTGGCTGGTGCTCTGCGGGGATAGCGAATTTGGGCGTGTTCATCTTGCTGAAGAAGTTGAACCTCGCCCCGACACTCATTCCCCACTGGCTGACGTGATGCGCCGGTATCTGCAGGGCGCAATTGTCCAGCGCATAGAGCAGATTGGTTTTGATCGTCTCTTATGCATTGAGTTCATCAACGCCCAGCGCCTGGGTCGCCGGTCCAAGTGCACTTTGGTCGCGGAGGTCACGGGACGATACAGTAATATTCTGCTTCTAAACGAAGAGGGGTTGATCCTGGAGTGCCTCAAGCACATCCCGGCCGAGGTCAATCGCTATCGCCAGAGCTTGCCCGGCCTGGAATACGTACCCCCACCAAGTTTTGGCAAGGTAGACCCATTCGCAATCAAGGCTGCCGAATTCAACCGAATCGCCAAACAAGCTGACCCGGCCTGGAACTTTAAGCAATGGTTCCGCAACAACTTCCAGGGCGGCAGCGATATCTTCATTGCCGAGATAGCGGCGCGTGCCGGTATCACTGCCGGGACGCAGTTGCCAGCACTTGACGAGGAGTGCACCAAGCGGCTCCCTGAGGTCCTCAGCGGGCTGCGCGAACTGATTATGACTCCCGGCGAGGCGTACATCTGCCGCGAACAGGGCACCAATAACCTATTTGCCTATCCCTTCGTCCCCCAATCGCAGCCGGATGTGATCACGACACCGGTCCGTGACCTGAGCATTGCTGTTGAGCAAGTCTGCCACGAGCTGAAGCAGATTTGGCAGAGCCAGCAGTTGCGCGAACAGCTCCTGCGCGCTGTTGGCAAACAACTCGATCATGTCTTGACGCGGGCGCGTAAGCGCAAGGCCGCCCTAAAGTCGGTGCCCGATGCTGACAAATACCGCAAATGGGGAGAACTTATTCTCGCCCACCTTAGCGAAATCCCCCCTCGGGCCAGAGAAGTCACTGTGACCAACTACTACGCGGAGGACCAATCTGCGATCACAATACCGCTGGATCCGAATCGCCCCCCCCAGCAGGTAGCCCAGCATTACTTCAAGCGCTACAAGCGGGCGCAACGGCTGTCCGATCATCTGCCGCGACTGCTGAAGCTTGATCGCATACAGCAGGACTACCTGGAGGGCCTGCTACACCAGATTGAGAATGCTGAGCAGTTAGCGGATCTGGAAGAGCTGCGTCAGGAGATGATTGACCAAGGCATCCTGCAACCGCCCAAACGCGAGCAGCCCCACCCGGCCAAACGGCGCCTGCCCCGCTACGAGAGTCAGGATGGATACCTGGTGATCTACGGCAAGACCGGACGGCAGAATGACGAGGTCATACGCCAGGCCAGCCCCGATGACATCTGGCTGCATGTGCAGCGGGGGCCAGGCGGGCACGTGGTTATCAAGACGGGTGGCCACCCCGACGCCGTGCCAGAGAGCACACTTATTGAGGCTGCCCAGCACGCCGCGGCGCTTAGTCGCCAGGCCGGCTCACCAAAGGTAGAGGTGGATTACACGCAGGTGAAGCACATCAACAAGCCTACCGGTGGGCCCCCAGGATTTGTCTACTACCGCAACTTCAAAACGCTACGGGTCCAACCCCGAAGAGCTGATTAGCTGCAGCCGCTGCGCCAGTGGGTAACAGACAGTTGCTTAGTTAGCAGGTTGAAGTATGACGATTTGCGGGGTTTCGGGTAGCTCGCTGGCGCGGACGGTTATTTCGGAGCCTGCTACCTTGTCAACATTCTGCTTCCCTGCCAGAAATCCATCCACTGGTGCAATAGGGAAATCCACCTGTGCAGTCTTGTAGTGCATAGGGATGGCCACAGAGGGCTGAAGCAGGTTTACGACTTGGGTAGCATCCCCGGCGTCAATGGTGAAGTAGCCACCGACGGGAATTAGCAGTACATCCACCTCGCCGACCGCTGCCTGCTGCTCGGCGCTGAGCGAATGACCCAGATCGCCCAGATGACAGATTCTGATGCCGTCTACTGTAAAGCAGAAGATACGGTTGGGGCCACGCTCGGCGCCTTGGGCGTTGTCATGGTAGCTATCAATTGCCCGGAAGCTGATGCCACTGACCTCGGTGGATCCAGTGACAACTACCGGATTGCCAGGCACGCCGGCTACATAGTTATGGTCGGCGTGGTCGTGACTGACGGTGACAATATCAGCTTCGTCCGTGATCGGCCCGTAGCGCAGTGCGCCGCCGAAACCACCTGCCTCATAAGGGTCAGTGATTATGCGCACTCCGCCGGCACTGGTAATCAGAAACGTTGCATGCCCCAAGAATCTGATGTTCATAGTCTCCTCTCCCCTATACGAAAGTAGTCCGGCCTGTATCAGTTTAGACTTAGGCCTCCTGCATCTCCAGCCATCGTGCAACGGTTCGCCGGACATGCTCAGCCGACTCGTGCAGTGCTGATAGTTCTTCTTCGGTGAGATCAAGCTCGACTATCTGCTCCACGCCACCCGCCCCTAATTTAACAGGAACGCCCAGAAAGACATCGTTGATGCCATACTCGCCCTGGAGCAGCACTGAAGCCGGCAGCAAGCGCTTCTCATCGCGCACAATGGCGGCGACCATCTGGGCAACACCGGCGGCTGGCGCATAGAAGGCCCCCCCGGTCTTCAAGTGCGAGACAATCTCCGTCCCGCCCTGGCGCGTCCGCTCCACTATCTCCTCCAGTCGTGCCGAGCTGATCAGTTCAGTTACCGCCACACCTCCTGCGGTGGCATAGCGGGGCAGCGGCACCATTGAGTCGCCGTGCCCCCCCAGCACTATCGCCTGGACATCTGCCGGTGCACAGCCCAGCTCCATAGCAATGAACGCGCGGAACCGAACACTATCCAGGGCGCCGGCCATACCCATAACTCGCTCCCGGGGCACTCCCAGTATCTGATGGGCAATATAAGTGGTCACATCCAAGGGATTGGTGACCATAATGTAGATGGCGTCAGGAGTAGTCCGCTTCAGTTCCGTCACTATTTGGGTGATGATTTTTCCGTTGGGGCAGCGAGCAGGTCATCGCGGGTCATCCCCGGCTTGCGGGGCAAGCCGGCAGTAATCACCACAACATCGGAGCCCTTAGCCAAATCATAGTCTTCACCACCGACAATCCGCCGACTGTGGCCGACCAGGGGCGCCGCCTCCGCCAGGTCCAAGGCCTTGCCGGCAGCCAAACCCTCAGCTATGTCAATCAGGGCAACGTCAGCGATATCGGCTTCAGCGATACGCTGGGCGCAGGTGGCCCCAACATTACCTGCTCCAACTATTGCAACTTTCACCGCATCATCCTCCCATCAAATATCAGATAGAAGCTATACACATTCGCATGGTATCAGTTGCGGCAGTCTGCTATAATAGCGCTGATATGGATGCGACTGCCTTCGCCAAGCAGACAGCTACCGTCGTTGCTGAAGCAATTCTGCTCTATATGCTGTCCCGGCTGATCTTTGTCTGGGTACTACAGGCAGTGGCCAGTCGTAACCCTTGCGCGCGGGGTGGGCGGCTCGTGCAACTACTGCGCTTACCAGGAAACCTCGTACACGAGCTAAGCCATGCCGCTGGCTACCTGATTTTCGGTTATACGGTGCGGCGGATGGTCCCCTGTATTTTTGATCCGCGCGGGCGTGGCTCCTGCCAACCGGGATTGCCCTGGTCACCGATAGCCCTGCCCTGGCTGGCAACAGGGATGGCGGCCCTTGCCCCGCTGCTGGTCGGCACGCTGGCGCTGCGCGGTGCCGCCAAGATGCTTGCTATTGACCTACACTTTACGGTTGCTGCTCACTCCGGCTTTGCTGATTCACTGGTTGACAATATCTGGATGAACTTGCAGGCTCTGGATTTCCACACCTGGCAGACTTATCTCTTTCTGTACTTGGCCTTCAGTATTGGCTCAGAGTTAGCACCGAGCCGTATTGATGCCCAACACAGTATCCCGGCTCTCCTCGCTGCAGGAGTGGGGCTTATTGCTGCCTTTGTCGTATTGCAGCGCCTTCCGGCAGATGCTCCTGTCTGCCAGTTCCTCATTACACATATGGATAGCGCTCTGGACTGGCTGCAAACACTGCTGAACTTCGGCATCATAACCGTGGCCCTGGTCGCCGCTATCACGATCATTCCGGCACTGCTCATCCGGGCTGTACGCCGGTAGACCGACCTATTCAGAAGTGACTCAGTGCTGGCTACACAATATGATGCTTGCTACCCTGATGCCAACTCAGCGATGATAGCGTCGGCCATCTCGCTGGTGCCAACTGCGGTAGGATCATCGCGAGTCGGCTTCAAATCATAGGTGACCTTCTCTCCCCGCTTGATAACAGCCGCCACTGCTGCCTCCAGGCGGTCGGCAGCCTCGTTCTCTTGCAAGTGGCGCAGCATCAAGACCGCCGAGAGTATGGTTGCGGTCGGATTGACCTTATTCATACCCTTATATTTGGGGGCACTACCATGGGTTGGTTCAAAGACGGCGATGTCGTCACCAATGTTAGCGCCCGGTGCCACTCCCAACCCTCCAACCAGCCCGCTGACCAGATCACTTATGATATCGCCATACAGATTAGGCAAGACCAGCACATCGTAAAGCTCGGGCTTCTGGACGAGCTGCATAGCCATATTGTCCACAATGCGGTCTTCAAACTCAATGCCGCTGTCGGCATACTCCCGGGCAACCTCGCGGGCAGCATCCAGAAAGAGCCCGTCACTGTATTTCATAATATTAGCCTTGTGCACCGCCGTAACTTTATGCCGGTTGTTGGCAATGGCATATTCAAAGGCAAAGCGTACAATGCGGGTAGAGGCCTGCCAGGATATCGGCTTTATGCTGATGCCGGAATCCCGGCGGATCTGCTGGCCGGTCAGCTGGTGTATCTGCTCAATTACCTGCGCACTTTGGTCGGTGCCACTGGCGAATTCGATACCAGCATATAGATCCTCGGTGTTCTCCCGCACAACTACTATGTCGACTCCCGGGTAGCGTGATTTTACCCCCTCATAG
>JALGTS010000038.1 GCA_029821255.1 Candidatus Zipacnadia bacterium | reverse complement strand
ACCACCCCACGCAGCTATACTATTGCCCGTCATCTCCTTGATCACCGCTGGTTCCATGCCCGCCTGTGGCTGCAGAGACTGTTCGCAGTCAATGCCGGCCTCAACGAACTGGTCGAGAATCGCGCGGTTGTCCCCACAGCTGTGCTGAAAGAAGTCAAGGCCGTGGGCGTGAGCGCTATCGGCGTTGAACTTAATTGCAGGCAGGAATAGGTCCCGGATAGTGGCTGGAGAGACGAATGTACCGGTGGTGTGGCCAAAGTCGGTCTCATTCATTGCCGCATGCCAACCACGGTTGCGCCAGAATTTTTGCTGTTTCCGGGCCTGAACAATGCTGGCTTGCACCACACGGGCGACTACCTCAGGATGGTCGGCTATTTCCACCATACCCCGCTCGTACCCTCCCAGAAGTACCAGCTCTTGAGCCATCGGAAACGGCCCGATGAGGTATTTATCCGGGGGCAACTGAGGCTGGATAGCATCCACGACTTCGTAGATGCTTTCGTCTTCGTGTTCCACCTGCGGGTCTAAATCAAAATCTTCCAGTTTAAACTCACGCGTCCATTTGTCGGGGTCATGTACACACACAATCTCGTTGGTGGTCGCCGACATTTTGTATACGCGCCCCGCCTTGTCCTCCCAGACACCTTCGTCAATTTGTTTGGGAGCTTCGGGCTGATAATCGCGGGGCGGCACCATGGCAATTTTATGAACACTGATAATGTCATAGATGTCCAGCTTTTGGAACAGCTCAGGGATATCTTGGATTAGACTCTCGACAACCTCGTCACGGCGGCCTTCCCAGTAAGCTATCTGGGTCGCAACTTTGTCGCGGATAAAGGTCTTGCGTCCTAGAATCTGGGAGGCAATATCGCAGTCAATCACATAGTGTCCGAGGGGAACCTTGTCTGGCTCCTCAAAGTTCAGGGCCGCCTTTACGCGTTCAATAGATGTCATATTTTAATTATTGCCCCCTTCAAGGTGTGTGAAGATGCAAGTGAGAAATTACTTGCTATGACCAACTGTGTCAAGTCCGGAGCTTGGCTTGCTCCAACTCTCTTGCTACCGACAGGCCGGCGTCACAACATGAAAATGCAGTCGTGTGCTGCGGTCAAATTTCCCCTTCGGGTTGTCTGCCTTCCTCTCACACGCTCGTGAGTTTCTCCACAATATACAAATGGCTAACTACGGCTCCGCGCGTGCCGTTTCTGTACTGTTTGTGTTATGCCCTCTCGTTGGCAAAAAGCAAGTGGGCCTTTCCTCTTCTCCGTATCACGATTGCTACGTCCGCCAGTGGATTGTACCTAAGCACCAGCGAATCGGTGGCAGCTTGCGGAATAGTCAGGAGTGGTTCAGATCCCGTTGATGTACTTCATTGCTATAATAGTTCTGGGCAAATCTCTTCTAACCTCCTCACCGTAGTCACCCGGGGCCCAGCCTACGCGCACCGCGACCATATATCGGTTGGCTCGTTCGGTATCTGCCTGAGTTATGCGCAGGCGCAGAGGTACAATGTGAACCTCGCCTGGCCCAATCTCTGCCACCTGTCGCTGCCGGTGCGAAACCGGGACGATGTGCTCGGTGTCCTCCAGTTTGATGATGATGTCCCGCGTTGGTGACTGGCTGACATTCTTAACTGTTATCTGGGCGGTGCAGATAGCGCCGATGGGAGCACTGTCGGGGACGGATAGTTGTACGCGGAGGGGATAAACCTCCCACGACTGGCGGATGTCGCTGAAGGCGGCCGCTCCCGCCAGTGCCCATTCGCTGCCTGGATACGGGCCTAGCCGCCCTTGCACAGCGGCTCGCGAGATGTCGTGCCAGAAGGCACCGATGGTTCGCTCTCCTTCCACCATCTCGCGATGTGCTTGCATCATCCGCAGGTACATAACTTCCGGAGCAGCGGGCCGGCGCGACCCCTTGGTTGCACTGAAGCTCTGCTTGTGCCAGTAATCATCCACCTGATCGCCGGCAATTAGGTTTACTTGGCCGGGCTTGGTGTACTCTTTCCACGATTTGATGAGATAATCAAAGTGCTGGAAACTCTCCGACTGGTACAACATTGGCGCAACGAAAGCCACGCCGGCATCATTGAACATAAAGGCATCTTGGCCGTGCTGTGCTCCGTGCATCCAGCCCAGTTGAAAGATCCATACGGGCTTGCGTATGCCGCTTTCGCGGATAATCTGCTCAACATTACTGGCATTCAGATGGGCTCGCCACCAGTTCCACTGCTCGTAGAAGTCCACATCGGAGTTCCATTCGCTTTCCACCTTCTGGGCTACATACTTCCAGCGCTGCTTGCGGCTGTAATCTGCCCAGTTCTCGGGCAGGTCGACAGGCATCTGTGAGGTAAACTGGTCAGTCATCTCGTAGCCGCCGCGATCATTGCGTATGTAATCCAGGCCCACGAAGTCAACATCACGGGTCTTTTGCATTTGTTCAAAGAAGTCCGCCAGATGTGTGATTCGTTTCGGATCCAACAGTGATATAAAAGAGACATTAGAGGTCTGGCCGGTACTACGGGAGATATCTTGTGCCCACTGGTAACTGGGTAGCCCCCGGTTGTCTGTGCGTTTTCGTGGATAGGTGGCGTATGCGACAGCCCATGTGCCGAAGCGAAGTCCGCGTCGATGGGTGGCAGCAGCTAAGCGAGGGATAGCTTCTATGTTATCCTTGACAAAAGGCGCCTCATCAGTGCAGCCGCGGCGGGTTACTGCACCCCGAAACCATAGAGCATCAGCGCCCAGAAACTCACACCAATCCAGGATAGCGCGCCAGTCGCCGGCAGTACCATCGGGGCGTTTGACCACCTGACCTTCAGGGAAATCCGCCTCCCAAGTGGCTGCGCATAGCCCCGGAGAGATGCTCGGGGGGAGCTGGCGGCTGATCTGGAAAGGCACCCGAGCAATACAGAAGCTGGTGCCGTGTTTGTAGCTGGGTCTTTTTGCATCCGGAGGGAGGTCTAATTGCCAAGGCCAGTTGTCGGGATCAGGTATTTTGATCTTGGCTTCTGCCACATATTCTCCGGGCTGAGCTGCCCATGGTATCGGCCAGTAGCATATATATGAGCTGCTATTTGCATCCCAAGAGGGAGTAAGTCGGCGCACACCGGCGACGGTTATTATTATCTGTTCGTCCCGGCGTACTACAAGCTGGGGTGGCTCATTTAACCTGACCGTCTCACCGTAAGGGTTGGTTACCTGGATCTGAAGACGCACCAAACTGTACCGCCGGTAGGCGGCGGCGTCAGTCTGCACTTGGAGGGGGAACATTGTGACTATCTGGTGCCCTTGGCCGGTTCCGGATCGCCGTTGCCACCAGCTGATCAGCGGGTGCCATAACACAATGAGCATAATTAGCGCTGAGATTACTACGAGCAGGCAACTACAGCAGGTAGATTGCTGTTGCCTTTGCTGGCGACGCCGGCGCTCTGCCGGTGATTCGCGGTCCAATAGGTACAGGGGCTGCTGCTCCATGGCCTGTCCTGAATCTCCTCAGATTTTGAGTGCTGCCGCACTTGGGTCAGTGCGTCTGAGCTCATCTGCACTGTTGCAAAGTTATTCTTTATTGCCGTAGACCGATGAAACAGGCGGTGATTTGAGCATATTTATGAATCTCTTAGGGATGGTAGTAGGAGCTTCCAGACCGGGCTTTTCCCCCAGGCCCTCCGGAATATGGATGGGATAAGCTCCATATTTATCGCGGATTTCCTTCATAGCCAACAGATTTTCGGCCGTTGTTCCGACCGCTAAGGAGTGGCTGGCGCCGTAGATAAAGCCTCCACCTGGTGCCGCCCAGCGTAGTGCGTACAGTCCATCAGCCCTCACCTGCTCAGGGGTCCCCAGGATCAAGTTTTCGTTGGTCACTCCACCCCAGAGTGTCAGTTTATCTCCAAAAAGCTGCTTAAGCAGCTTAATATCCATCCCCGCGCTGGCCTGAATCCCTTCGTAAGCATCATAGCCTGCCGCAACAAAATGGGGAAGTGCCTCCCAGATGCACCCACAGCAATGCTTCATATACTTCAAGCCTAAGCTGTGAGCGGTCTCGGCGATCTTCTTAAACCAGGGAGCCATATGCTGGGCCATAATCTGGGGACTGGCCAGCAGAGCGGTTGAGCTTCCGTAGTCAGCGCATCCCATAACTGAATCTGCGCCTGCTTCGGCATAGTACGGAAGGCTGGCAATTACCTGCTTGGCGGCAAGCTCGGTTAACTTGCTGTGTAACTCCGGGTGCAAAGCAAGATTAGTGTAAAACTCCTGGTCGGTGGGGCCGAAGCCAGGGAACGGAATATCACCGACAAACACATTTATCCAATGGGTAGCCTTCTTTTTTTCAACCACATAATGGATTAGCTCCAGTTCTGATTTATCGGGAGGGGGGACGCCTTCGGCGTCAATCTTGTCAATCTGCTCTTGCAGGCTCGCCAGTGTGGGAGCCGTATAGTTGCCAGTGCGGATTTTGAAGGGCATAAGGTCATGGGTGGTCGCCGAGATGCGATACAGATTACCTGCCTTATCCTCGTAGGTCTGCTCATCAATCCTTTTCATCGGCTGCGGCCGATAACCTGCCGGAGGGACTAAACCGACAGTGATGATGTCCATTCCCAGCGCCTCGTGTAACTCAATGGTATCGCGTTTGTAATCTGCGACCACTTCATCACGTCGGCCCTCCCACAGGGCTTGCGTCTCCCGGAATTTGGCATGAAGCAGCGTGGGACGGCCCAGAATGTCCTCGTAGACGTTGTAGTCGATAAAGTGCTCTCCCCAGGGGACGATATCTGGCTCCTGGTGCTGGAGAGTTTTTAGTACCCGTTCACGTGGTAGCATCACGCGCTATATCCTTGTTTTAATGGAATCTGGCTTTCTATCACTGGAAAGTGCAAGTTATTGCTGCTGCTCCGCCTTGCTGGGGTAGTTGTCATATTTCCAATAGCGCCGCAGTTTGCGCCAGCGCCTCACCGACAGCTTGGATTACTTGCTCCACTTGCTCGGTGCTGATGATTCCTGGAGGCTCGAACCTCAATACCCGAGGATCGTTCAGAGCAAAGGCAACTAATACCTGGCGCTGAGCGAGGGCACTTATGACCAGGCCGCCGAGGTCACTGTTGGCAAACTCTACCCCGACCAGTAACCCCTTGCCCCGCACAGCGCTGACCATCTGCGGATAGTCTGCAGCGATTTGACTAAGACCAGTGAGAAGCTGCTCACCGCGCTGGGCGCATTTGTTGACCAGGTTCTCGTCGGTAATGACTCCGAGCGCCGCTTGAGCTGCGGCACAGGCCAGTGGATTTCCTCCGAAAGTGGAACTGTGGATCATGGGATTATCTTCAAAGACTGTCCAAACCCGAGGAGTGGCAACAACCGCGCCAATCGGCATCACCCCTCCGCCGAGGGCCTTGCCCAGTGTCATAATATCAGGACAGACCTCTTCCCAGTCGCAGGCAAACATTCGTCCGGTGCGCCCCAGGCCGGTCTGAATCTCATCAATAATGAGCAGTGCACCGGCCGCTTCAGTAATTTGGCGAGCCTCGCTCAGATAGCCTTCGGGGGGGATAATGATACCAGCTTCGCATTGGATCGGCTCCAGGATGACCGCCGCTGTCTGGTCGTCAACAGCTTTGGCCAGCGCGTCGGCGTCACCGAAAGGGACATGAGTGAAGCCGGCGAGCAGTGGCTCAAAGGGCTGTTTGTAAACATCGCGTCCTGAGGCACTCAGTGCGCCAAAGGTCTTGCCGTGGAAGGCGCCCTGAGCAGCCACAAAGTGAGGTCGCTTTGTACTAGCGCGGGCGAACTTCAGTGCTGCTTCGACCGCCTCGGCTCCGGAGTTGCACACAAAGCAGTATTGCAAATCGCCCGGGGTGATCTCCGCGAGGGACTCAGCTAGCTCGCCGTAGACCGGGTTGAGCAGCACGTGACTGCCCAAGGGTTGTCGTGCCGCCTGCTCTTGGACGGCCTGGACAATCCGCGGATGGCAGTGGCCCATTGTGAAGACACCTGGCCCACCTAAGCAGTCTAAATAACTGCGGCCATCTGAGGCGATGACATAGCAGCCCCGGGCAGCGACCTCCACATTCTCCAGTCCCATAAACTTAGTGAGCGCGGCCAGACCAGGGTTGATGAACTTCTCATATCGGGCATAGGTGGTTCTGGCCAAGTCTTCGTTGGATGCACTACTGGAGCTGTTGCTCATAGTTGTTTGCTCCTGACTGTTTGCCGGCGAGCGAAAGTTAGACGATGTTGGGCATACTGGCCTTCGCCTGGGTGGTTGAGCATTAGGCTGTTGACTACACAGGCCGCTCCCAGCTTGGGCGACCTTGCGGGAGCGGCCTGGATGATATGGTATTCAGTGGGCTGCGGCAACCTGGCCATTGGTCGGACTCAATAGTTAGCCCACTCTCAGTAGAGATGGTCGGGGCGGCCGGATTTGAACCGGCGACCTTTTGACCCCCAGTCAAACGCGCTAACCAAACTGCGCCACGCCCCGACCTGTTGCCACCGAAGGCTATTCTCTCGCAACTACCTCTGCAACAGACTGGCTTTTACCCGCGTGTTGCTTTGTGTCTATGAGACGGATACTGTTGCCTCAGCTAATGTCGTCTTTGAGTCTTTTACCAGGCTTGAAGACAGGTACCCATTTCTCCTCAATGTGGACTGTTGCCCCCGTCCGTGGGTTGCGGCCTATCCGTTCCTTACGCTTACGTGCCTCAAAGCTGCCGAAACCGGTAATCTGGACCTTATTGTGCAACTGTAAGGCTTTAGTGATAGTCTCCAGGAGCGCCTCGAGAGCGTCCTTTGCCGCGACCTTCGTTAGGTCGGCTTTGCTAGCAATCTCGTCCACCAGTTCTGCTTTGTTGACTGTGCGTGCCATTAACCAGCCTCCCTCCAGGTTTGGTGAGTGACATTAATCAATAATAAGTTCTCCTGGACCGAGTTAGTGCCTCCCTGGGGTAGTGAGTCAATCGGCCCGGGTACTGGCTGTTTGCCAAGGCTCAATTTCCGCCTTGCGTGGCCGGCTCATCAGGCGTTTGACTTCATCGGTAGGGTTGGCTCTTTCAAACAAGATCCGGTAGACGGCATCAGTCACCGGCATCTCCATTCCCAGCTTGGCGGCTAACTCTCTGGCGGCAAGGGTTGTATAGATACCCTCAGCGACGGCAGGCGTGCCGTCCTGTACTGCGCTAAGTGTTTCGCCGCTGGCCAGACGCCTTCCTACTTGCCAGTTCCGGCTGAGTCGGCTGTTGCAGGTAGTGACCAGATCACCGACTCCAGCGATACCCCAGAAGGTAGCTGGTTGGGCACCTAATTCCACGCCGATGCGTCCGATCTCGGCCAGACCCCGTGTGATAAGCGCGGCTTTGGCATTATTGCCGAACCCCAGCCCATCACTTATGCCGCTGGCTATGGCAATAATATTCTTCAGCGCTCCGCACAGTTCCACACCTATTATATCATAATTGCGGTAAATCCGAAAGAGGTTGGAGCTAAATAACCTCTGGACGCGTTCTGCTGCATTTTTGTTTTCTGAGGCAGCTACCGATACTGCTGGCATTCCCCGGACGATCTCTCCCGATAGATTAGGCCCGGACAGCACCACAATAGGGTGAGCCTGGGGATCGTTGAGTTCTTCGGTGAGAATCTCGCTCATACGCATTCCGGTGCCCCGCTCCAGCCCCTTGACGACGCTTAAGATAAGGCTGCCCGCGGGGATATATTCGACCGCCCGCGTCACCACATCCCGGAAGCCGTGAGAGGGGACTGCAATTACGACCGTTTGGGCCTCGGCCAGTGCTCTGGGCAGATCAGAGGTCACGGTTACGGTCTCTGGCAGTACCACCCCAGGCAGATATTTGCGGTTTTCACGCTGTTGCTGGAGCTGGGTAGCGAACTCGGGCCGGCGAGCCCACAGTGCTACGGGATGCCCACGACTGCCGAGCAGCCAACTTAGCGTCGTGCCCCATGCCCCCGCACCAATGATTGTTGTCTTGGATTCAGTCTTGTTTTGACTCATCACTTGGCTGGTCGGTGCTCTCTTTAGCTTTTTGACCGATTTTGCGTTCTGTGCCAGTCATCAGGCGTCCAATGTTAGGTCGGTGCCGCTCAATGACCAGGATAGCTAAGGTTGTTCCCAGGGCCAAATAATAAGGTGAATCGGTATAC
>JALGTS010000037.1 GCA_029821255.1 Candidatus Zipacnadia bacterium | reverse complement strand
CAAAGAGTTGGGCTGGTGATGGCAGTTACCACCCCAGGAGCCGAGGGCACCAGCGGGCAGCACCAATAGCCGAGTCAACGTAATGAGAATTCTCATTGCCTGTGCGAGTGAAGAGCACCGCGGCGAGATCCTTGCTGAGATTCATAGAGTAGCACCGGACTGGGAGGCAAGTGAATGCCATTCAATGCCGGTACTCGAGAAGCTGCTCGCCCAGGAGCACTATGACGCCGTTGTCTGCGAACTGGAGTTGTTGCCATCTCCTGCCCTCCAGGAACTGCAGCGCATCACGGGGCGGGTACCTGATACCTATTTCGTGGTCCTCGCCTCCCGCGACAGCCAACTACTGGGAGCCCGTACCCTGTCAGCAGGTGCTGACTACCACGTCATCAAGTACGACCGCTGGATTAATGAGTTGCTCTTGGTAGTCAAACATGCCACAGAGATCATCAACAGCCGCCGGGAAACGCGCCGGATCCATAAGTTTAACCAGCATCTGCTGGATCTGGCTACTGTTGTCGCCACCGAAAAAGAGCTATCTCCACAGCTCGCTACTGTTGCACAGGGAGTAATGAGCATAACAGAGGCCAGCCGCTGCTGGATAGGAGTCTTGAATCAAGAAGGCAACGAATTTGGCGAGTTCCGCAGCTATGGAGATAGCGAGGGGGATACAGCCGACTGGGAAATACAGGTGCAGGACGTTGCCTGGCACGCGGTGCAATGCGGAGAGCCGGTCATCGATCAACTCAGTGATGCCGGTCCCACCGCCCACCGGGTGATTGCCTTACCTATGATCTCGGGAAACCGCCCAGTAGGAGCTCTGGCTTTAGTTAGTTCAACAGCCACGCCCCTCGGCGAGCTACAGAGAAATGCTTTGCGATTTCTTTGTACCATAGCAGCCGTGCTCACTCAAAATAAGCACCTGGATCAGCGCTTACAGCGACGCGCCCAGCAAGTCGAGGCAGCGGCGACTCAGGCCTGGGAAGAAGAGGAGCGCGCCCGCACAGTACTAAATGCAGCAGTGGCCGTAACCGACAGCCGCCAATCTTCGGAAGTTCTTGAAAAGATCGCAACTAATGCAGCTATAGAAATCGGCTTTGATCGGGTCAGCGTTTACCTGACTGATGACGACCAGAGTCTATTGCGCGGTACGCTGCAGGCTACCTCCGACGGAGCGGTGACCGACATATCTGACCGTAGTTACCCACTCAAAAGAGGTGACAACCTACTGGCCGATGCCGGTTATGGCGAGGCACCGTATGTACTGCTGGGGCCCGAAGAACGTAGCGAGGAAGCTATTAACGGTACCGAATGTGACTACCCACAACTGTTAGTACCCCTGCGCACGCACGGAGCTCTGGTGGGCGTACTGGTTGCCGATAATCACCAGACTCGCACACCCATACCTCCCCAGCGAGTACGCCTGCTACGATCGTTGGCAGCTATGGCGGCTGTTGCCCTGGAGAGAATTCGGGTTGACAAGCTCCGGGAGCTGTTTGTATCCAGTATCTCTCACGAACTGCGTGCCCCGCTATCTTCCCTGCAGGCGACCAGCGAACTGGTCTTAGATGAAGAAGTCGGTCCCCTCAACGAAGAGCAGCAGAAATACTTGGCAAGGATGAAGGCGGCCTGTCACCATATGCGCCGCATCCTGGACGACCTCACCGACTGGTCACACTTGCAGGCGGGGCAGATAGCCGTCCGCAAGCGTAAAGTTGACCTGCGCCAGGTGGTGGAACATGCTACTCAGACACTGCGTTCAAGAGCCGAGCAAGCCGGGGTAGAGATTTTGCTCAAGTTACCTCCAGATAGCGTGGAGGTATTCACTGATCCCCGGCGAATTGAACAAGTCCTTATCAACTTAGTAGACAACGCGATAAAATTTAACTATCATAGAGGCCAAGTAGAAGTATCTGCCTTCATCGCAGACGGAGAGGCAGTGGCTCAGGTATCGGATACGGGACCAGGTATTCCAGCCGAACTGCAGGAGCGCATCTTTGAGGCCTTTGACCGCGGCAGCGAAGAGATAAGTCGCTCAGTTGAGGGAGTGGGGCTGGGCTTGGCGATTGCCTCACAAATAATCACACTGCTGGGAGGACGGATTGAGGTCAACAGCGAGCCGGGGCAAGGCAGTACCTTCTCCGTTCACCTACCGCTTTAGGGCGGTATTAACTAATAACCGGGACAACAGTTATGGAACAGCGCAAGATCCTGATAATCGAAGACGACACCGAGCTGGCTGATGTTATTGCCCGCAAGCTGGAGAATGCCGGCTTTGCGACTCTTTCTACTACCGACGGCCTTGAGGGGGTAAGGCTGGTTGATAGTGAGGAGTTGGACTTAATCCTACTTGACCTGAGCCTGCCCGACGTCGACGGGATTGATGTACTGCGGTACCTGCGCCAGCGTACAGCCCTGCCTATCATCATAATTAGCGGGCGGACCGAAGAGGCCGAGCGCGTGGTGGGCCTGGAACTGGGCGCTGACGACTACTTAGCCAAGCCTTTTGGGCTGAATGAGCTTCTCGCCCGTGTCCGGGTAGTGCTGCGGCGGGCACAGGGAGCTATGGTGGATGCCGGCTTATCAGAGGTACTCGCTAATAGGGAAGAAGAACAGCCGTCCCCTCCTCCGGCACCACCAGCTGAAGTGCTCTCAGCAATGGACATTGAGATGGATATTCCTGCTCGCCGCGTCTGGGTTGGCGGCAAAGAAGTTACGCTGACCCGCACCGAATTTCTCATCTTGCAGACACTGCTGGAAAATCAGGGCAAGGTTGTCAGTCACAAGATGCTATTGCAGGCAGCCTGGGGCGACGAAACCGAGGATACTCACCTTGTAGAGGTGCATATGGCTAACCTGCGGGCGAAGGTAGAAGACGACCCCCGAAACCCGCAGCGGATTCAGACGGTTCGCGGCTTTGGCTACCGCCTGGGCTAAGCTAACTGCTCTCTATCAACTCGCGGAATTCTTCTTCCCCAATAACGGTAACTCCCAGCTCCTGAGCGCGTTGATACTTGGAGCCAGGGTTTTCCCCAACAACCACATAGTCGGTGCGACTACTGACTGACGAGGTTACGCGCCCTCCGCGTCGTTCAACCTGTGCGGTGGCTTCCTCTCGTGTAAAACTGCTTAGTACGCCTGTAAAGACAAATGTTTTGCCGGCCAGTGTTGCGGCGGCCGCTTCTTCCTGTCTAATCTGAATGCCCTTATCCAGCAGTTCACGAACGATCTGGCGATTACGCTCTTGGCTGAAGAAGTGTAAAATGCTGTTGGCGATCTCCGGCCCGATACCGGCGATAGCCACTAACTCATCATAACTGGCTTGCTCAACGGCCGACAAAGCGCCAAAATGCTCGGCAAGTAGCCGAGCCACATATTCCCCGACATGCACGATACTCAAAGCATACAAGAACCTGGCCAGCGTCGTTTGCTTGCTCGCCTCCAGCGCCTTCAGCAGATTCTGCGCCGATTTCTCTCCCATACGTTCCAAGCAGGTAAGCTGAGGTACAGTCAGGTCGTAGATATCCGGCAGGTGCCGGACCAGGTTGGAGGCAACAAGCTGGACCACCAGCTTCTCACCCAATCCCTCAATGTCCATAGCCCGCCGCGAGGCGAAATGCTCAATACGCCCTCGTAGCTGAGCTGGGCAGTCAATGTTCGGGCAGTGAACAATTGGATCACCCTCGGTCCGCAACACCTCGGTGCCGCATACGGGACAGGTGTCCGGCAGCCGGAACTTCCGCTCGGCTCCGGTGCGCCGTTCGGTGACGACCTTAACGACATGTGGGATGACATCCCCGGCTCGCTCAATGATTACCGTATCACCGATTCTGATGTCTTTACGGTCAATTTCGTCTTGATTGTGGAGACTGGCTCGCTGTACCATTGCGCCACCGATCTGCACCGGCTCTAGCAGCGCCACCGGAGTTAGCGCCCCCATGCGTCCCACGCTGACGATGATATCCCTGATACGTGTGGTCTCCTGGCGGGCCGGAAACTTGTAGGCGACTGCCCAGCGCGGGCTGCGCGTGCGTGTGCCCAGCTTTTGCTGGGCCGCCAGCTCGTTCACCTTAAAAACCACCCCGTCTATCTCGTAAGGAAGCTGCTCACGCTGCTGGGCAAGACTGTGGTAGAACTCCAGACATTCAGCACTGCTCCGACACAGCACGTTACACTCGTCAACACGAAAGCCCCACCGTCTGAGCGTCTGTAGCACTTCCCATTCACTGCTGAACTCATATCCACTCACTGCCCCGACGCCATAGACATAGATATTGAGTGGTCGTGCCGCCGTAATGGCCGAATCGAGCTGGCGAACCGACCCAGCAGCGGCATTGCGGGGATTAGCAAAAAGCGGCTCGCCCGCCTCCTCACGGCGCCGATTTAGCTCGCGAAAGGCGGCTACTGGAATGTATATCTCCCCCCGAATCTCTACCACTTCCGGCAGCGGCTCGCCATCCTCGGCCAGCAACTTCAGTGGCACCGTCTTGATGGTACGGACATTGTCAGTGATATCCTCGCCGGTAAAGCCGTCCCCCCGGGTGGCGGCCACTGTCAGAATGCCGCCCTCATAAGTCAAGTTCACCGCCAAACCATCATATTTGGGCTCGGCAACAAACGTTACTTCCTCCCCCGCCTCGGCGATGGCTGTCTCCACGAAATGGCGCATCTCCTCTTCGCTGTAAATGCTCTGCAAACTGAGCAGCGGAACCCGATGCACTACGGTGCCCAGCTCTTCACGGGGCGGGGCACCTACCCGCTGAGTCGGGGAATCGGGAGTTATTAGGTCGGGGAATCGAGCCTCCAGCTCCTCCAACTGCCGGAACATCCGATCGTATTCCGCGTCAGAGATAACCGGCTGGTCAAGGACATAGTATCGGTAGTTATGGTAGTGTATCTCTTCGCGAAGCTCTGCTATCCGTTGACGAGCTTGTTCCTTATCCACCTGCTTCACTCCCCTTGCCAGCGTCTCCGTTCGTCGGCAGCTTTCTTACCGGCTGAAGCTTGCGATGTATCCAGCGAATCCGCAACACATCTATGAGCATCTGGGGACCATCGCGCAACATGCAGACGCGGCTGTGAGGTTCATCTATCCACCGTACCGGAACCTGGGCAATGCTATAACCCAGACGCTCTGCCAGATAAAGCAACTCCACATCAAAGGCCCAGCCAGTGAGCTGCTGTTGCCGAAAAATGGCCTCAGCGGCGGGACGGGCGAAGAATTTGAAGCCACATTGCGAGTCGGTGATACCAGGAAGCAACACCGTACGCACGAAGCTGCCAAACAGCTTTCCCGCCTGTTCCCGCCACCACGGCTGGTGCTTAGCAATTTGCGACCCAGGCAAAGCCCGTGAACCGACCACCACATCAGCACCTGCGGCGAAGGCTTGCCTGACCTTGTCAAGCTGATCAATCGGCGTAGCCATATCAGCATCAGCAAAGCCAACATATTGCCCGTGGGCGTAGAGAATGCCCCGGCGCACCGAGTAGCCTTTACCGCGATTGCGTTCGTTGACCAGGATATGCACAGCTACCGGCACGGAAGCCTGCCCCGCAAGCTGTGCAGTACCGTCAGTACTACCATCATCAACAACAATTATCTCCCCAGTTATCGCCCGCGATTGGAAATAAGTCGCCACTTGTTCCAGCGCCGCCTGAATACCTGCAGCTTCATTATAGGCGGGGATAATTACCGATATTTCAGGTTGTTGTCCTCCGCTGTTCAATTGCCGATGGGCCTCCCCATATCCGCCGAGCTAAGCCAATATTGAAAATCGCTCGTAATCTACTGCCCCTCGGACACGACGACCAGCAAAGTGGTCGCGCAGCGCCTGGAGTGTCGCTTCTCCAATCTTGCGGTATCCGTAGGCGCCCGCACCAGCGACATGCGGTAGTAGAACAATGTTCTCGGATTGGCGTAGCGGGCTATCCGGCAGGGGCGGCTCAGGATCGGTAACATCCAGACATATTCTCAGCCGAGGCGCCTGTTCCACCAGGGCCTGCTCATCTATCACACTGCCCCGCGAGGTATTAACCAGGGTGGCGCCGTCACGCAACAACCGGAGCTGCTGAGCACCAATCATCTTATAGGTTTCGGGAATTGACGGGGCGTGGATTGTAACTATGTCTGAACGTCGGAACAGCTCATCAAGCTCGGCCTTTTCCGCGCCCAATGCCTCGGCTTCCTGCGCGCTAACGTAGGGATCGTACAGCAGAATCTGGCAATCCCACGGCTGCAACAATCGCAACACCTGCCGTCCAACCATGCTGGCACTGATGACCCCCACAGTTGCTCCCATCAGATACTGCTCTTCCAAACACAACTCGGGACTGCGCCAACCGCCCGTCTCACGGATGTACCGGGCCTGATTGAGCCAATTGCGGGCCGTCATAATCATCATCCCGATGGTGCTTTCTGCTACATTGTAGGCTATGGCGTTGGCACCGCTAAAGACAACGATTCCGCGCGGTTTGAGGTATTTCTCAATAATCTCCTGAGACACAAAATGCTTAACACTGCCGGCGGCGTGAGCGATAATCTGCAGTTTGGCAGCATTCTCCATTACATCAGCAGTCAGCTCAGGGCTAGCCTCCCAACTTGTGATCAGGGCGTCGTATTCGCCGATGACCTTGGCAAGCGCCTCGGTGGTCATAGAGGTACCGGTGGGATTTACGGTCACATGGAACTCTTCTGTTAATTGGGCGAAGTCTTCAGGAGAGAACACTCGTCTGGTAATGGCTTCCGTTGGCAGATATAGTACCTTGTGCTTTTTCATTTTTTGGCCTTCAGATGCCCGGCAGGAAATCAGCCGAACTTGATGGAATTGTTCACTCATCAGTGTTTCGCTGACCAGTCAGCATTTACCTTCAATACTCGGTCCATCGGTCTGTCTTTGGATATATGCTGCCCATAAACCCTCAATATTGGCAAGTCAGCATCCAAACAGCCCAACAGCAGCAGGCACAATTGACCGAAAAGGCCAAGCTAAAGCCACTACCTGCCTGGCAGCAGGCAGCCGCCGTTGCTTACGCTTTTAGCAGCAGGGGCAATATGTGCTGGGTAGGGGCCTGCGTTATAGATGTGCAAGGCAACATCCTGACACGGTCAGCCGCAGGAGCGAACTGTCCCCGGATCTACCAGCCAGGACTGCTAATATACTCAGTGGGGCCGGCCCTTGAGTCGGCCTTAGCCGCCATTGACAAAGACATTGACCTATTTCTGTGCCAGGGACATGGCATCGCCCATCCCCGGCGCTGTGGGATAGCCACCCAACTGGGGCTAAGCTATGGGGTACCCAGCATAGGCTGTGCCGACCGTCTGCTCGTCGGCCAATACCAACCTCCCGGCGCCAGCTCAGGAGATTGGTCACCGATAATCCACGAGGGCAAGGCGGTAGGGGTAGCACTATGCACTCAGCCCGACACACGCCCGTTGCTGGTCAGTCCCGGTTATGCCACTGACATACCAAGCTGCATAGAGGTAATAATGCAACTGACAGTGAATTATCGGTGGCCGGAGCCACTGCGTTGTGCTCGGCACTTAGCGCGACAGGCGCGGGCAAATTACAGGGCAGGCGGCTGACTATGTCTGTACTTATTTTAGCCAACGACTTTCCCCCCGCCACGGGCGGTATCCAACGCTATATGCATGGGCTTGCCGTAGCTCTACGCCAACGCGGCGAAAATGTTGTGGTAATTGCTCCCGAGCAGCCTGCCGCCTCCGCCTTTGATGCGGCCAGCCCAATAAAGATCGTGCGGATTCCGGCTGCACGAAGATTCCGTGCCGCGCAGAACTTGGCCAGTGCTGCCACACAGTATATGCGTGAGCAATCCGCCGCAGAGAGAATCCAGGTGATAATAGCTGGTAACTGGTGGCCTGAAGGGTATGCAGCAAGGCTGGTGCGACGCCGCATGGGTGTGCCCTATGTGGTGATGGGCTATGGGCGCGAGATGGTGCAGACTGGACTGAACATCGGCAAATGGTTGATGCAGCAACTGGTCATCCGCGGTGCGGCGGGAGGACTGGCTATCAGCCACTACTCGGCTCACCAACTAAGCCGGCGCGGGCTTTCCCCAAAATATATCCGGGTAATCTATGGCGGAGTTGACCCGCACCGGTTTGTTGTCTCCCCCGCAACTGCGGAACAAACCCGCCATGAATTAGTCAATAACGATCAGCATATACTGCTCACTGTCAGCCGCCTGGTC
>JALGTS010000036.1 GCA_029821255.1 Candidatus Zipacnadia bacterium | reverse complement strand
TGCCTGAATACGAGTATCGTCAGTGATCCGCCCCTCCTCCATTGGAACATTAAAATCAACACGCACCAGCGCTCGTTTGCCGCCGACGTCCACATCACAGATGGTTTTCTTGTTCATAGTCTATCATCCTTTATAGGACCATAGGACAAGCAGCAAGCGTCTCGCTGGCCTACTATAATATCGCGAGACGCCCGCCTGTGCAAGCTGAGCAGTAAGCCCGTTACCAGCCTTTATCTGCAATGATCTTGATAAGCTCGGCAGTGCGGCTGGAGTAGCCCCACTCATTATCATACCAGCCCAGGACCTTGACGAAGGTGCCGTCCAAGACCATTGTCTCGCGCGCATCAAAGATGCACGAGGCGGGATCACCCACGATATCAGCTTGGACAATGGGGTCCTCCGTATAATCAAGATAGGGGGCCAGATCGCCCTCCGCAGAGGCAGCCCGAAAAGCAGCATTAACACTATCTTCATCAGTGCCCTGTTCCACCTCAACAACCAGATCTACTACCGAGCCTGTCGGCGTGGGTACGCGCAAGGCCATACCGTCCATTTTGCCATCCAGGTCGGGGATGACCAGACCAATAGCTGACGCCGCCCCGGTCGTGGTCGGGATGATGTTAATCGCAGCGGCCCGAGCCCGGCGCAGATCCTTGTGTGGCAGGTCAAGAATATTCTGGTCGTTGGTGTAGGAGTGCACCGTAGTCATCAGCCCGCGCTTGATACCAAAGCTATCGTTAAGCACCTTGCACATCGGCGCCAGACAGTTGGTCGTGCATGAGGCATTGGAGAGGATATGATCACTGGCCGGATCATAAGTATCAGCGTTAACTCCCAAGACCACCGTGCGGCATTTGCCCCGGGCCGGCGCCGAAATAATTACTTTGCTGGCCCCGGCTTCCAGATGCCAGGCAGCCTTGTCCACCTCCCGGAATACACCAGTTGACTCCAGAACAATATCTACACCCATATCTTTCCACGGCAGTTGCTTGGGGTCACGGACCTCCAGTGCCGCAATGCTCTTGCCGTCCACAGTAATTGCCTCGCCGCTGGCCTCCACTGTTCCAGGATACTTTCCGTAGACACTGTCGTACTTCAGCAGATGGGCAAGCGTGTCATTATCGGTCAAGTCGTTTACGGCCACAACATCCAACTCATCGGCAAATCGTTCCTGAATGACCTTGAAGACCTGCCGCCCGATGCGTCCAAAGCCATTAATACCTACTTTTACAGCCACTTTACATACCTCCTGATGGAATTGAAGTTCCCACGTATGTCTGTTGTTATAGCAGACTGATTTAAGCTATCTGAGTTGAGGCTGCTGAGCTCACTTACTACCTACCAAATAAGAAAGCTGTCACTGTGCTTGGCTGCGATCTCCAGCAGTGCACTGCTTAACTTCTCTGGGTCGTGTCGCGCCAGGCTGTCCGTAGAAACCAAATCACGGCAGACGGGAATGAAACCCAGCTTGGCAATCTCCTGGGCAGCCGGGGCTACAAAGCCCGCTCCCTCTTCTGCGTACCGGGCAAGCACCTCAGCAGAAGGCTTTGTATCATTGAGCAATACGTAATCAAAGACTGGTTCCGAGAGATGCCGGCAAATAGCCTCTACATGGTCAACAGCACTAAAGCTGTCCGTCTCACCGGGCTGAGTCATTATGTTACAGACCAACACTCTAACTGCCTCAGTTCGGGCTACTGCTTCGGCTACTTCTGGCACCAACAAGTTCGGCACGATGCTCGTAAAAACACTGCCCGGACCCAGTACTACCAATTGCGCTTGCTCAATAGCTTCTATAACATCAGGGACAGCAGCCGGATTCGGCGGATCTAAGTAAACCCGTTCTATTTGCTGGCCGCCGGCGCTAGCCACCTGTAGTTCCCCACGCACTGTCTGACCATTGCGCAGCTTGGCACACAGCGTCACATTCTGCAGAGTTGGCGGCAACACTCGGCCGCGGATCGCCATAATCTGGCTGCTGGCAATAACAGCTTTTTCAATATCCCCAGTGATTTCGGTCAGCGCTGCAATAAACAGGTTCCCGAAGCTGTGCCCACTCAACGGGCCTGCCCCCGGCCCAAAGCGGTGCGAGAATAGCCGAGTCATCATCGGCTCCGAATCAGCCAGTGCCACCAGACAACTACGCAGGTCGCCCGGTGGAAGCACGCCCAGATCCTCGCGCAGGCGCCCTGAGCTGCCACCTTCATCAGAGACTGTTGCCACCGCCGTAATGTTGGTGGTACGCCGCTTTAAACCACGCAGCAGACTTCCCAATCCCGTTCCCCCCCCCACCACTACACAGGCCAGCCCCACAGCGGCGCTACGCCGGGAGAGCATCACATCTACTAAGCGCTGTTCCTCAGTCGGCAGGAAGGTACGGGCCACGGCACTGAGAATACCTCGCACACCCAAAACCACAGTAATTAAGCCTAAGCTGATAGCCAGACACCCAAAAACTACTGCACGCAACGGCCCGCCAGCCGCCGCGGTTACATCATAGGCAAATTCGTTGAAAAGGAGCACTGCACCAAACCCTGCCAGCAGTAGCCCAACAAATACCAGAGCGTACCAACGCTTAATACCCAGACCCGGAATCAGCCAGCGCAGGGGGCGGGCCACTTTGCTGGTATCAATGTTCATCGTTTACTGTCTCCTTGGTTAGCTCCACCTGTCCATCTAACTGGCTTCCACCAAAAAAGGAGCCAGCAGCAGCCCCTGCAGTATCACTGGATGGTGACCTACTCGCCGCCTATCTTGAGTATGCGACACTACGGCAGCCCAAATTCCATATATTGAGTATAACAATAAATCAAGCTGCCGTCAAATACCCCGGCCTGTCGGCGACTGGGAGGTATCAGTTGCCTTGTGGCCCTTGACCGCCTCCGATGTTACTGCTACAATCTTATGTCAATTGTTAGCTTAGGTAACCTGACCCAAACCATTTGCACCCGCACTGAGTAGTACATTGTAAGATTTCTTTCGGCATCTGCATTGCACAGGCCGGAGCGGGGCTACAGCGAAAAAGGTGCGGAGAACCGTCTTATCTCATGGACGGCTTCTTCGCATCGGCTATTACCGAATTTGCAAGCACACTTGGAATAGAACATGGATTACAGCAAAACACTGAATTTATTCAAGCCTGCTTTCCCGATGCGCGCTAATCTTCCTAAGCGCGAACCGGAGATCCTGGCTTGGTGGCAGGAAATAGACATCTACCAGAAGGTGCGGCAGAACAGGCAAGGCGCGCCAACTTGGATCCTACATGATGGTCCACCCTATGCCAATGGGAATATTCACCTCGGTCAGGCGCTGAACAAAATTCTTAAAGACATCACTATTAAGTACCAGACCATGCGGGGCTACGATTGCCCCTATGTACCTGGCTGGGACACTCAGGGCCTACCGACCGAGCAAGCAGTACAACAAGAGTACGGTCTGGACCGCCATGAGGTATCGCCCCTACAATGGCGCAGCAAATGTCGGGAGTTGGCCTTAAAATATGTCGACATCCAGCGTAAACAGTTTCAGCGGCTGGGCGTTCGGGGCGATTGGAACAACCCCTATCTGACCCTTGACAAGGATTACCAAGCCCGCCAGATAGAAGCCTTCGGGAAGATCGCACTGCAAAAGTTGGTCTATCGGAGATTGCGGCCCGTCTACTGGTGCTACCACTGTGAGACAGCACTGGCCGAGGATGAAGTTGAGTATATCACCAAGACTTCAGACGCCATCTATGTAGCCTTTGAACTACACAATGCCAACCAGTACTTCGAGCAACTGCCGCAGGGCGCCAAAGCTTACATAGTTATCTGGACCACCACTCCGTGGACCATCCCCGGCAATACAGGCATAGCCTTAGGTGAGCATTACGAGTATGCGCTCGTGAAGGCGGATAGTGGCTACTATGTACTGGCCAAGGAATTGCTGGATGAGTCTATGCAACAGATCGGTATCCCTGACTACGAAGTAGTCGCGACCCGTCCTGGCAAGGATCTGGTTGGCCTGATAGCTCAACACCCATTGTACAATCGGAGCTCGCCGGTCGTACTGGCTGATCATGTCACGCTGGAGCAAGGAACCGGTGCGGTGCACACTGCTCCCGGTCACGGACTGGAAGACTACCAGGTCAGCCTGGAGTACAATCTGGATCTTATCAGCCCCCTGGACGACTACGGTAGATTCACTGAGGAGGCCGGCCCAGAGCTGGAGGGCCTGGTTTGTGACCAGGCTAATGAGAAGATTCTGGAGCTGCTGTCAGCCCGCAGGGCGCTGCTGGCTCACACCACAATTGCCCACGAATATCCCCACTGCTGGCGCTGTCATCAACCGGTTATTTACCGAGCTACACTACAGTGGTTTATGGATATCGACCAGCTTCGCGAGCGGGCACTGGCTGAGATCGCCCGGACGCAGTGGATACCTGCCTGGGGTGAAAGCCGCATCGCGGGCATGGTCCAAAGCCGGCCGGATTGGTGCATCAGCCGGCAGCGCTCCTGGGGCGTACCCATTCCGGTATTCTACTGCGCCCACTGCGGCGAGGTTCTGCTAACCGAAGAGACCATCGCCTACCTACGAGATCTGGTTGCCGAGCATGGTGCTGATGTCTGGTTCGCCCGGCAAGCCGCAGAACTGGTCCCCCCTGGGACTACCTGCCCAAAATGCGGCGCAGACTCTTTCATCAAGGAACCTGACATTATGTCGGTGTGGGTTGATTCGGGCTGCAGCCACTATTGCGTGCTGCGCTCCCATCCTGAACTGACCTACCCCGCTGACCTGTACTTGGAGGGCGACGACCAATATCAATGCTGGTTCCAGACCTCTTTGTGGATCGCCACGGCTCTGGGCGACCCTGCCCCTTATAAAACCGTGGTTGGCCACGGCTTTTTCGTAGACGACAGCGGCCAGAAGCTCTCCAAGAGCAAAGGCAATATCATTGATCCAGCCGAGATTTATGAAACCTACGGAGCTGATGTCCTACGGCTGTGGTTTACCTATGCCGACTTCCGCCAGAAGATGCATCTTACCGCTGAGATCTTCGAGCAAGTCGCCGAGGCCTACCGACGCATCCGCAATACTGTTAGGTTCCTACTGGCCAACCTGCAGGACTTTAACCCAGCCACCGACAGTTGCGAGCCGGAGCAGATGCGCGAGATTGACCGCTGGGCGTTGCTGAGGCTGAACCGAATTGTCAAGCGGATGACGAAGGCATTCGACCGCTGGGACCTGCACCTGTTCTATCACGACGTGCATAGCTTTTGTGCTAATGATCTGAGTGCCTTCTACCTGAATGTGCGCAAAGATACTCTGTACACCGACCTGCCTAACTCGTCGGCCCGCCGGTCGGCCCAGACGGCGCTGTGGCAGCTACTATTGACTCTCACCAAAATGATGGCTCCGGTGTTAACATTTACTGCTGATGAGATCTGGCAGCACTGCCGAGACATTGACCCCTCCCTGCCGATTAGCGTCCAATTGGCGGATTGGCCCCAAGCCGATGAACGATTTGAGGACGAAGAGCTAGGAACTCGCTGGGAGCGACTGCTGCAAATACGAACCCAGGTCAGCGCTGCTTTGGAGCGGGCCAAAACGAATGGGCAGATTGACCAACCGCTCAGCGCAGCCGTCACCATCTATGCTCCCGAAGATACCCGGAAGCTATTGAAGAGCCTGGAAGATGACCTCAGAATGGTATTTGTAGTCTCAGCCACAAAGGTAAAACCACTGGCCGAAGGAATGGATGAGCTACAAATAGAAGTGACCCAAGCACGCGGGAAAAAGTGCGAGCGGTGCTGGCTGTACGACGAGGGCATTGGCACCGACCCCGACCACCCCACACTTTGCCCACGCTGCGCGCAGCGGGTTAACCAGTGGCCAACAATGAGCAATGATTATTAGCGTTTGGTACTGTGCAGTAACTGACAGTTAGGAGGAGAGCTGTCGTGGCTCGCAAACGGAAGCTGGATTTGGACAAATACAAGCAGAAGCTGGAAAAAAAACGTACTGAGATAGCTGACACTATCAAGCGGCTGGAGGGAGAGAGCAGCGGCCGGGACCGGCTCAGCCGCGAGGTGGTGCAACAGGACTTCGAGGGCGGTGGTGACGCGGCTCTGCAGGCTATGGCACGCAACCAGAGCGCAGCCATGATTGGCAACCTGCGGGATATGCTTATTAGTATAGACGAAGCTCTGCAAAAGATTGAAGATGGCACTTACGGCGTGTGTGAAGTTTGCGGCAAGAATATCCCCCAAAAGCGCCTGGATGCTCTACCGGAAGCAACTATGTGCACCAAATGCCGCACAAAAGTAGGCCCCAGATAGGATCCAACAGTTATCGTCCCTCTGCTATGGATGAACCAGATAGTTTGGAGAGTGAGACGTGAGCCGCTTTCTTCTGTATGTAGTCAGCCTGCTGGTACTGGCGACCGACCAGCTTGCTAAGCTGGCCGCTGTTAGACTGTTGCCCCCTGGAGAGTCCCGACCGTTGTTGGGAGCCTACCTCAGTCTCACTGTTCAGCACAATACCGGAGCTGCCTTCGGAATATTTCCGGCAGCCACTACCGCTTTAATTGTTCTGGGCGCCATCATAATTATCTTCATTGCCCTCTGGGGTCTGCAGATGGCTCAGTCCAACAGACTGCTGACAGCCGGGCTGGGTATGGCATTGGGCGGTGCTGCCGGCAATCTAATTGACCGCTTGCGGCTAAGATACGTGGTTGACTTCATTGACCTGCATTTCTGGCCTGTTTTCAACATCGCGGATATCGCCATTACCTGTGGCACAATACTGGTAGTGATTGCTTTGTTTCTCAGAACACGAGCTAACCGACACGATAACTCCACCAACAGACAGCCAGCCCCACCTATCCATTCTGATGATTACGGAAAGGACCGATAGTGCACCCAATATTGGTTGAAACTGGTCCGTGGTCGTGGGGGGCCTACCCGGTCATCGTCCTCATCTTGGCACTGATTGTAGGCCTGGTACAGTGGTTAGAAAGTCGCCGAGCTGGCTCCCAGTCTCTCACAGCAACCAACTGGGCACTCACGACTCTGTTCGTGTTGGCCGGCGCGGCTGCTATGATCCTTGTTGTCAACAAACTCGCCCCAATCTATGTACATTCATATGGAGTTATGCTGCTGATCGCTCTGGCCGCAGGTACCTGGTGGCTCACGAGGACAGGTCGCAACTATGGCTTTAATCTGGAGGATTGGATTGACTTCGCCCTGATTATCCTACTAAGCGGGGTGGTCGGCGCGCGGCTGCTCTACGTATTACTACATCTGCCCGATTATGCCTCAGCACCGATAACTATCCTGTATGTATGGCAGGGGGGACTGGCCTTCCACGGCGGTGTGGCCGGTGCTATCATTGCTGGCTACATATTTGCCTGCGTCCGCAGAATATCATTCCCGCTGTTAGCTGACTTAAGTGCTCCGGCATTAGCCCTGGGATACGCAATTGCCCGAATTGGCTGCTTCCTGAACGGCTGCTGCTACGGCCACCGATGCGATTTGCCCTGGGGGGTCACCTTCCCCCCAGGTACCGAGGCTGGAGCAGGTGGCTTTCCCCGTCACCCCACCCAGCTCTATGCCTGCGCCGCCAGCTTTATAATCTTCCTTGTCCTGGCTCGTCTCCAGCCCCGCATCAAGGTCCGAGGCAATCTGTTTCTGCTTTACCTGGTGCTCTACTCGGTCTATCGTTTCATTGTCGAGTTCTTCCGGCGCGGAGCAACTGCTAATGTTTTTGCACCGCTGGCTCCCCTCACCGAGGCCCAGACTGCAAGTATCGTAATCGGAATAGGGGCTTTGATCACAATATTTGTACGCCGCCACAGGAGAGAACCAGAAGGGAAGTAAAACGATGCTGCCAGCATCTCTGGATATGCTCAGGGACAAGCGTATCGGCGTTCTGCGCGGGGGACAATCGGGTGAGCGCGAAGTATCTCTACGCTCGGGCCAAGGGGTCTTAGAGGCACTGCGCCGCCAGGGTTTTGAGGCGATGAGCATTGATCCGGGGCCGGATCTGATTGGGCAGCTCCGCGACGCACAGATAGAAGTGGTCTTCAATGCCTTGCACGGCGGTGCCGGCGAGGACGGCACAATTCCCGCAGTGCTTGACTATGCCGCTATCCCCTACACTGGTTCAGGCATGGTAGCCAGCGCCCTGGCCATGAATAAGCTGCTCACTAAGCGCCTTTTGCGCAGCGTCGGCCTACCTACGCCCGATTTTATGCATGTAACCAGCCAACCGCAACTCGA
>JALGTS010000035.1 GCA_029821255.1 Candidatus Zipacnadia bacterium | reverse complement strand
CCCGGCACCAGATCGCTGTAGCTGTTAGCAATACCAATAAACGGCTTATCCAGTTGCGCACGGGTTATCCCGCAAGCATGTATCAACGCCCGCGCCCCGGCTCGTTCCAGTCCTCTTTTTGCTCTATCACTGCGCATTTTCGCACCTCTTCTTAGTAACAGAATAAATAAAAACCTCTCATCCCTATTGGGACGAGAGGCCAGATAGCTCCTCGCGGTACCACCCAAGTTCCCCGCCATAGCCTTTTGGCATAGGCGGGACACTTTGGTGCTATAACGGGCACAACCCGGGACCACTTACTTACTTTCAGTGGTCCAGCTCAGGGGCGACCTTCTGCGGACAAAGGCGCCGGCACTCTCACCTTCTCACCGGCTCGCTATAGCCTTTGCTTCCCGCATACTCCTCCCCCTCACAGCAGATCCCATTTAACCAACACACAGTATACCCCAACTGACCTATGACTGTCAAGCCCCAAATATTGCTCAAGCCCGCACAGGATAGTTGTTGCCTCACATCATATAGGGCCAGCTATTCCCTTTAGCGGCTGCGCTACTGTGCTTCGGGTACTGCGGGTGTTTCCTCTGTCTCGCCTTCAGCTTCAGAGGGTTGAGCAGTTGACTCCGTCTCCTCTGTAGGGCCTGGGGCCTCCCACTCTCCAGGCGGCGCGGGGGGCGGCGCCACTGTGGAGCCCACACCACCACCCTCCTCAGGAGCGGGGCTCTGCACTACAAGGTAGTAAAGCGCCACCACAATCGCCAGCACCAAGATGAGCACCACTATCACTACCGCTGGGCTGACCTGTTGATCCATAATGTTATCCCTCCCGTCAGCCACGGAAATTACCCTACTGTGGGTACCCACGGCTCTTGAGACATTCATCTATTGAGCTATTCGCTACATGCCACTCGGCTTCCTTCGCCAACCACGCCCCTCTTACCTTCTTATACCGGCCTACCATTCACCGCACAGCTCCTTTGTGCAACCTTGTGCTTAAGCCAGCCATCAGCCAACTACGCCGGGCCGAGCAACTTAACAATATGGTCAGCGTAATCGTCAAAATCCGCTGAGCAAGTGAAGAACAGTATCTGGCGGTGCTGCCCGAAGTTAGCCAACAGCTTCATAGTAGCTGCATAACGACGCTCGTCAAAGTTGACCAACGGATCATCTAACAGCAATGGTGGCCCCTCCTCAGGCCACAACACCCTGGTCAGAGCCAGCCGGGCAGCCAGATACAGTTGCTCACGCGTTGCCCAGCTAAGCTCGCCAGCCTCTGCCTCTTCTCCCTTGTCGGGCGAGACTACCCGGGGGACGAATTCGTCAATAGCCAGCCGAACCTGATTGTACCGGCCCCCCGTCATTACCGCCAGCAGCTCCGCCAGCCGCGGCTCAACCAAGGCCTGCGTTTGACTCAAGGTCTCCTGATATGCTTCGGCAAGCACCGACCGGGTCAGCTCGTAAACCTGCTCTTTCTGCAAAAGCCGCTGCTGCCGCTGCCGGGCAGCCTGCAGCTTCTCCTGAGTGCGAAGCTGCTGTTCGGGGTCAAAGTCGGAATGCTCAACAACAAATCGTGCTTCCTGGTGGCCCTTGGTGACCACCTCAAGTGCTTCCTTGTTGCACTCAAGTTCATTGCGCAGTCGCTCAATGTCAAGCGTATCCAGAGCAATGTGAGCCAGCTCAGGTGAGTCCAGTTGCTGCTGGACAGTGGCTCGCTCCAGAGCCAGCTTGTCCAGACGCTGTTTCATCTCCGTAAGCTCCTGTGTGCCCAGTATGCCCTGACGGCGCTCTTGCTTCTTTTCAATTTCGCCCTGCAATTGCTGCCGCTGCTGATGAACCCGTAACAGTTCATCCGCGCTGGAGAATCGGCCCGACAGCAACTGATCTAAGGCCGCCTTCGCCTCCGCCAGTTCCCTACGCCTTCGCTTTAATGCCTCTTCAGTAGTCTCAAGCGCAGCCGTGAGCTTGCTTTGACGCTCATTGAAGTCAGATAGCAATGTGCTGAGACCAGCCACGCTGTCAACACCGGCTTCCGCCAGTAACTCTTGCAGTTGCTCATCAACGAGCTGGCGCTGATTATAAGCCTCCCGCAAATCCGACTCGCCTTTCTCGCGCCGTGCAAGCAACTCAGTAACACCTTGGGGACGAGTACCGAACAGCTCCATTGCCGCCAACACAATCCCGATCAAAGTGACAAGCAGGCCCCACGATGAATACAGCACCGCGCACACTCCACCACCGAGGGCTAACAACGCGCCCAGTGCTATGCGGATCCGTCGGTTACGCCTGCGGGCAACGCGGTTTGCTAAGTCCTGCCCGATGTCCTGCAGCTCCCGCTCAAATTGGCCGATTCTCATCTGGATAGCCCGCTGCTCATCCTGCAAACTCACTGCCTGATCCAGAAGCTGCCGGGACGACTCTTCACCAATCACCTCTTTGCTCTCAGCGGCAACATCTTGCTGTTGCTTGTGTATCTCATCCAGGCGCTGCTGGTAAGAGGCAATATCAGCCTCAGCGCGGGCAATAGTCGCAGTCAGGCTCCTGGCCTTATCGGCCTCTTCTGCCGAGACTTCAGGAAGTTCGCCCATTCTTTCTTTCAGCTCTGCAATTTCGCCACTAAGTTGCTCAACCCGCTCAATGTCCTGGTACAGGCGGAACCACTCGCTTTCGAACCCAGCGCGTTGTTCCTCCAGCCTTCGGCGGCGGTCAACCTTCTCCAGAAACTGCTCAGCCTCCTCAATTTGCGGCTTCAACTGTGCTATCTGCTCATCCGTTGCACGCAGCTTTTGCCAGGCCTGACTAATTTTCTGTTCCTCCTCTTGCAACCGGCTGAGCTCTTCTTCCAAACTGGCAATCTCCTGCGCAACCAGATAAAGAGGCCCTGGGTTGACCGGCGCCGGCCGCTTCAGACCCCGCCGTAACTCGGTGAGTGCCTTGTCAAGCTGGCCGATGATCTGCGAAACACTCACACCGGAAGCTGCTCCAGATACCGATCGCTGAAGTAGCTCACTCAGCTCTCCACCGGCCCCCAAGGCGCTGATCTGCTGTTGGCGGATCGCCGCGGTACTTTCGTAGATATCCTGTGAGCCGGTCCCGAGAAGCTGAGCTATCTTATCTTGCGCCTTACTATGGTTAGTCCACTCTGCACCGCTATCCAAATCCACCAGGCATACTTCTTTGCCCGCAAAGTCCTTTTTTAAGCGCCACTGGTGACCAACCGCGGTGAATTCCAGCGCCAGTTCAAACAGATCTTCTGTCCCCCAGCTTTGCCAGCGTTGCACAGCTTGCTTAGGCTTGTCAGCTCTGTGAAAAAGCACTGTAAGCAAGGCGGCCTGCAGGGTGGATTTGCCCGCCTCATTGGGGCCCCGGATGATGTTAAGACCGCTGGCGAATTCAAATTCTCCCTCGTCCAAGCAGCCGAAATTATGTATCTGGAGGCGCTCAATTATCAACTGAGTACCTCCTTGCCGGCCAGCAGTGCCAGGCCCAGACTGCGGGCCTGTTGGATGACCTGGCGCTCTTCGTCAGTTTCAGCAGCCGCAAAGCGTTCTTTCATTAGCTCGCGAAAGCGCCCCGCCACCAAGCCAGCAGGCTCCGGGGTGGTCTCATCCCAGTCAGCATAGCTTTCGTCGGTCAGGCGGATGCGAAAGAACCGCCCCTCGACTCGCTCCAGGATTCGGTCTGCATCTACTATCATCTGTTCGGAGGCAATGCCCACCAACCGAACGTCCAGTATAGTGTCACTGTCAGCCAACACCAGTATCGCCTGAATCAACTCTTCCAGATCAGCGAAATCGGCCAGATCAAAATCTTGTCGGTGATATCGCAGAGTCCCCGTGGTGACTCGTTTCCAACGGACTTTTCCTCCCTCTTCCAGATCAACCACCAGCGCCTGGCCCTGCTCTGCTTGGTCTAAGCTAACAACCTCTGGCGAACCCGGATAAAGCGCCACAACCTCCTCCCGAGAATAGTCGCCGAAGCTGTGCCAATGGCCCAGCGCCAGATAATCCATACCACAGCCAGCAATCTGCTCCTCAGTGATTATTACTTCATCCTCATCCACGCGTCCCGGTATCTGCACTGAGCCGTGCAGCAGGCCGATATTGAAGTGCGCCTGCGGGTCAGGTTGAAACTTGTCAGGGTCCGTGGCAAAGTGAACTGCAACTTCCAACTCGGGGATATTAATCGTCGGCTGCTCCGGCCTGAGCAGATACACGCCATCAGGCAGGCCCTCCGCCAGCCAGCGTTCATATATGCTACCTGGAGTAATCGGATCATGCGTGCCGGGAATAAGTATAGTTGCCACCACCTGTGACTGGCGGGGCAGCTCACTGAGCAAGCTGCGTACCCGCTGGACCGCATGCTCTGGCGGCCGGGGACTGTCAAACAGATCACCGGCGACGATTAGCAGTTGGGCCTCATAGTCACAACAGCAGGCCACACAGCGCTCAAAGGCCTGCTCCAGACGGCGGCGGTGCTCAGCGGCAGCCGTGCCAAAAGCCTGGCTGGAGCGCCCTAAGTGCGCGTCAGCAGTATGGACGAATCGCAAGCTGGTCATCTCTCCGTCTGTCTGGTAAGTAGCTATGGCTACTAATATTAACTTCGTGATATCGTAGAATAGCACCTCCACATAGGCCTGCTTGGAAGTAGACAGAACAGGAAGTTACCAGCGATAGGGAGGAGTTTCTGCAACTTAGTTGTATAATATAGTAGCGCAGCATAACTCCGAAGGAGGACAACTATATGGACAGGCGCCTCATAGTAGTGAGTTGGCTAACCACAACCACCGCCTTGCTCGCGCTGGTGGCAGCAGCCTTCTGGGGAGGAGCAGCCCTGCGAGCGCTGGTGGCCCCGGCAGGAGCCACAGCCTTTGCCGCAGAAGGCGAGCAAGCCGAACAGCCAGCCTATCCCGGTCCCCAGGCTTATGCAGAGAAGGTTGTGCTTGACGGCGAAGAGCATGGCATTGTCGTGCTGGGCGCCAACCAGCCTTTGCGGATCCGGACATCAGCCGGGGGTTTTACCAGCTACGAGCGCGCTTTGGTGGTGGCCAGCCGGTTGAACAGTGGTCTGGCGGCAGGATTGCACGGCGAGCAGATCCAGGCCGAAGAGTGCGATGGAGAGTGGGTGGTAACCGGCGCTGGTAACAACCTCATAACAATCAACCAAGCCGAAGCCGATACCCGCGACCTCACCCGCGAGCAGCTCGCCGACATCTGGGCGGCAAATCTGCGGGTGGCGGTGGACGCCGCCTGGCAGACACCTCCACCAGCCGAAGCCAAACCGGTTGAGGGCGAAGCCGTTGAGGAACAGCCTGCTGAACAGCCCTCAGCCGAAGAGGAAGCCGTAGAACAGCCGCCCGCTGGCGCAGAAGAAACCGAGGAGCCTACTGTGGCAGTGGAAGAGTGGCAACCTGAAGAGCCGTACAAAGACAAAATCGTTGCCATAGTCAGCATCGGCGAGGGTGCCCGCTTGGGGATAGCCCGGGTCAATGGTCCGCAGTCGGCAGTTGACCGGGTCCAGGCAGTTGCTCAGCTTGAGACCAGCTACCAAGACTACCTTGACGTCGAGATCTACGTACCGATAGCTACCAAGGTTCCCGGCCGGATCCTGGACAGAGTCCAAGGCGTTGGTGTCACCGGCGTGGGCGACCTGCGGATTAAATAAGGAGGCATAAAATGATACACAATAAGCAATGGCGTTGGTTGACTTTGGTGGTTGTACTGATCGCTTTTCTGGTAGGATTCGGCAGTGGTCCCAGCACAGTGCAAGCACTGAGCCTGGGAGGCACACTCAAGGGAGCGCTGAAGATCTTTGGCATCGCCTTTGTGGTGAAGCAATTCGGCGGGGAGATAAACTCGTTCATCAATGGTGTGCTGGCGCAGCATTCTGCAAAGGTCGCTGGCCAAACCAAGGTAGTGCCCATTGTCCGCATCGGCGCGGGCGGAACCGCAGTTGGGGCAGCACAGATAATGGGCCCACCGGTGCAGGTCAAGAAGGTCTCAGCAGTGGCCGAAGTTGAGTGGAAACCCGGCAACGTGCTGCGCGCCCGTGGCTTGCTGCCGGTCACAAATGTTAAGATCACTGACCCAACGAAAATCAAAGGCGTCGCAGGTGTAGGAGTTTCGGCGAATATCAAGATACCGATGTAATAATCCCAAGGTGCACCGCCTGTCGGGCACAGATCAAGCTCAATTCTGGCTGGCAGATTCGCAGCTTCCAAAGCCATAAGGCACACAATAGGCGAAGGGGCTATCCTCTTCGCCTATATGCATCTACTATTACTGGAAAAGACTTTTTCTCTCCGGTCAGCCGGCTTAGGGCTTAGACTCTATCCTTCGGTACACCAATGTGCTCTCACCCAGCCGAGTATCTTATACCGATAGTCCACCACAAGCTGCTACACTGCAGAAACAATCAGCGAGGCAAAGGGGATGTTCTGCGCTACTGGCGACCAGTACTGATAGTAGTATGATGGTCGGGCACTGTCAGATTCCACGCGTCGGTTCCATATTTGTGCACAAAGAGGTCCTCGGCTCGGGCTTGTTCCCAACGGCTAAGCTCACCGACCTGCAGCTCCACTCCCAAAGCCTGGCTAAAGCCGGCCACTAAAGCCTCTGCCAGTTCATCATAACTAACATCTCGGCACAGCACCTGACTTACACCTACCGCAGCCTGCTGGAGCAATTCAGGCTTATTACTATATCTGCCACCCGCCATAACTGCCAGATGATTCGCAATGTCCAGCGTGATAGGTACCGACCCGTGCTGGAGGATCACGCCGTTTTTGCGAACCTGGGCAGAGCCGACAATCTTGTGCCCTGCCGCTACCATATCGGCTCGCGTTGGGTGACTAAAGCAGATAGCAGATTGCTGGTGTCTGCCGCCTTTTCCCCCAACAGCAGGGGGGGTTCTGCCTAACTCGGCTTCCACCCCGAGCAGTTCCAAGCCACGCTGAATCCCTCGCGCCAGATAGCGATACGACCGTAAAACGCTGTCGCCACCTTCAAGCTGATCCTGGGGAACACACACTGAGTAGGTAACTTCGTCATCGTGCAGGACAGCTCGCCCACCAGTCGGGCGGCGCACCAGATCCCAGCCGTGCTGCTGGATTACCTCCACATCTACCTGCTCAGCAACTTCCTGAAATCGCCCCAACGACACTGCCGGCGGAGACCAACCGTAAATGCGCAGAGTCGGCGGAGCCAGTTCAGCACCTATTGACTCCATAATCGCCTCATCCACCGCCATATTATGGTATCCGTCGCTGTGTCCGCTGTAGATTACTCGCCAGTTGACTGCTCGGCCCATGATCCGTCCGTCTCACCTGCCGCCGGTTCGGTTCCGATGCCACCTTAGACTACTGCTCGCTCAGGAATTGGTTGTACTCGTCCTCATCCATCAACTTGTCGGGATCAAAGTCCTCAGGGGCGATCATGACCAGCCAGCCAGCTCCGTAAGGGTCTTCATTGATCAATTCAGGAACGTCCAACAGCTCTTCATTTGCCTGGAGGACTTCGCCACTAAGCGGCGCGATCACATCCTGTACTGCCTTGGCCGATTCCAAGGTGGCAAAAGGCTGCCCCTCGGTCACACTACTGCCCACTTCCGGCAGCTCGACATAGATGATGTCGCCCATTTCATTCTGAGCATAGTCGGTGAGTCCAACCGTTGCCTTGTCGTCCTCGACGCTAACCCAGGTGTGCTCCTCGTAATAAAGACGCTCGCTCATCGCTATTCTTACCTCCTACTCTCTGGTCGTACTGATCTTCGTCACCCCTCAATGGTGACTTCACACTTGTCAATAAATAACTCCGTCAGTATAGTGTTAACCCGCGTAGATTGCAAGTACTCCAGCAGATGTGGTCCCAGCATAGTAACGCTGTTACCAGATAGTCTGGGTCAGGCGGCTGCGCGGGCGGCCCGAGCAACCTCGTGGATGTGGTCGGGCGTGGTGCCGCAGCAGCCTCCCACCAGCCGCACCCCACAGGCAATAAGCTCAGCCGCTAACTGCCCTGACTCCTGAGGAGTGCCGCGAAAGACAGCCTCACCGTCAACAAGCTGGGGCTGACCGGCATTGGCCTGAGCCATAAGAGGCCTATCTACCGCCTGGCACATCTCGCGCATTGCGTTCATCAAGCCCTCCAGGTCCCCGCAATTGGCGCCGATGATATCTACCCCCTCGGCGGCAAGCTGGCGAGCAGCCTCGGCACCGCTAACGCCCATCATTGTTCTGCCATTAGCCATTGAGAATGACATTGTCGCCGCAATGACGGTATTCGGGTCTACCTCGCGTACTGCTGCGATCGCCGCTTGCAGCTCGCCGATATCTTCAAAGGTTTCCAGCAGTACAAAATCAGCC
>JALGTS010000034.1 GCA_029821255.1 Candidatus Zipacnadia bacterium | reverse complement strand
TCCAACCCACTGGTGGGCACTATTGATAGCCTGGGTGAATTCACCGCCACGGGCCTGGGTACGACTGTGGTGACTGCTACTTACGAAGATTTACCCCCGGATTCCGCCACCGTTACTGTGGTTGAGCCCGGGCCCCAACCAACGGCTGACTACTATCCGCTGGGCATAGGCTACTGGTGGGAGTACACCGGCAGTTCGGTGGAGCCTGGGGGAGTAGGCCCGGCTCAGGAAATTACTCTGACGGTTACCTGCTTACGGCAGGTTGTGGGCATTGCCGAGGTTTGGTACGAGCTGCGTGTGCAGTACACCGACCCCGGTCAGAGCCCCAGATATATGTACTTCCGCCACGATGAACAAGGCTTGTGCGAGCTATTCGCTGATGACACCAGCGTCTACAAGCTCAAGGCACCTATTCAAGTAGGCACACAATGGTCAGATGACCAGGATCCTCAACACACTTTTGAGATTGAATCAGTTACTGATGAGGTTACCGTGCCGGCAGGGACCTTCGCAAACTGCGTGAAGGTGCGCGAAGAGGGCGTAGATGAGTATGGTGAGTATACCGTCCTCACTTGGTTCAAGGCCGGTGTTGGCGTGGTAAAGAGCCAGTTATGGGATTATGATCCCAATACCGGTGAGTATTTCTGGACATATCAGGAGCTGATGAATTACTCGGTGGGAGGCTGAGTGGCGACTGCTATCTGCCTATGTTGCCCATTGTATGCATTATTGTTATGGCCCCGGGGCCGAGAATGACCACGAACATTGCCGGGAATATGCAGAATACCAGTGGGAAAAGCATCTTCACTGGTATCATGTTGGCCAGCTCGCGCACGTGAATCTTGCGCTTGATCCGCAGGGTATCACTGTGAGTACGCAATACCCTTGATATGCTGGAACCTAGTTCCTCGGCTTGGCAGATTGCGGCCATAAAAATGCGCTTAATTCGTCAACTTGGGTGCGCTTAGCCAGATTACGCCAGGCATCTTGCCGGCTCTTACCCAGGCGTATTTCAGTCAAAGTCTGCTCAAACTCCTCGGTCAGAGGGCCGCTCTCCCGCTGGATAATCTCCGATATAGCTCCATCTAACCCCAAGCCTGCTTCCACACTGACCACCAGCAGATCGATGATATTGGGCAAGTCTTTCCTTATCTGCCGCTGGCGACTCTGGGCAATGCGGTCTATCAGCCAGCCAGGTGCCAGTACCCCAACACTCGCTGCAGTGATTGCGGCCAGCCAGGCTATATTGGTAGGCAGCAAACCGCGCCATAGTATCAGTCCTCCTATAGCCAGCCCTATCAGTGTGCTTAGCATTCTCACCATTAGGAAAACCTCGGCGGTTAACCCATAGGGATGAGCAGCCTGCTGCAGTCGCTGGCGGTTGGTTTGCAATACACTACTCGGGGCCAGCCTGCCGACCACCTTGGAGATTCTCTCCAGCATGGGTGCCACGATACGGTGCGACCATGGCTTGGTCAGCTCAGGTGCCAGAATTGGCTCGGACTCAGAGGCTGTTTTAATCTGCTGTATTTGGCGAATGTGAGTATTGCGTTCAATGCTGGTGCCTATGGCAAAGCCGATGGCCACCAGCAGGGCGAAGACCACGCCGGCAATCACAAAAGGCATTTCATATCACCTCATACGTCGACGTTAAGCATGTTCTTAATGATCAGCATGCCAAACATCATCAACGATGCAGCGCCGATCATCATTCCAACTCCCAGCGGCTCAGTGGTGAGCGGGCGCAGATATTCGGGGTTGAGCATGTGGATAAACAGCGCCAGGCCAATTGGCAAGCCGCCGAGGATAACAGCAGAAAGGCGGCCCTCGGCGGTGAGTGCTGCTACTTCTGCAGTAAGCTGAAAACGCTCGCGGATCATAGCGGAGGTGGTCTCTAACACCTCGGCCAAGTCGCCGCCTACCGCTGCCTGAATCTGGATCGCGGTTACCATCAGCTTCACATCGGGGCTGGCGGTTCGTTGCACCATATGCGTGAAGGCCCTCTCCATACTGACGCCAACATTGACCTCGTCAAGTACCCAGCGGAATTCCTGTGAGATCGGAGCGGGCATCTCGTTAGCGACTACTTCAATTGCCCGCAGGATAGAAAAGCCAGAGCGTAGCGAGGAAGCTATCAGTTGCAGGGCCTCAGGCAGTTGGGTTATCAGCAGTCTGTAACGATACTGCTTGCGGATCTGAACGTAGATCCAGGGACTGGCCAGGCCGAGCAAGAGCGAGAATGCTCGAGTAATCAAGCTTGGCGGTAGGGTCAGTCCGACCATATATGTACCAATCCCTGCTGCCACCGCGATAACTATCATCTCCGAGGGTTTTATCAACAGACCCGCTCGTAGCAGCTCCCACTGCATAGCATTGTAGAGCCGAGTCCCGTGCAACAGCTTTGTGACCAGGGGCACACTGTCGGCCTGTGCCTCGTCCTGGCCACTGGCTGCTACCGGCTGCTCCTGTTCCTGGAGCCGACGCCTGGGTAGCTCGTCTTGGGATGAATACAATGCACTGACCAGCGCGTAGCCCCCGATGCTTAGGAGGACAAATATGGCGCCAGACAGTAATGCTGGACCCATAGAATCACCTCCGGCTCCATGCCTCGGCCAATTGGTCGGGCAGCTCGATTCCCTGAGTCAATATCTTGTCAGCGAACCTGGGGCGCAATCCAGTGTAACGATGTTCACCGATTACTGCCCCGTCTTTGTCTACACCCCTCTGTTCAAATTGATAGATATCCTGTAGGGTGATGGTACCGCTTTCCAGCCCCTGGACTTCGGTGATGTGAGTTATCCGGCGGCGCCCGTCAACAAATCGGGACTGGTGGACGATCAGGTGCAAGGCAGCGGCAATCTGTTCGCGTATAGCTCGCGAGGGCAGTTCAGTACCAGCCATCAGTACCATAGTCTCCAACCGCGCCAGGGTATCGCGAGGGCCATTACTGTGGACTGTGCTCAATGAACCTTCGTGTCCGGTGTTCATCGCCTGGAGCATGTCCAGCGCCTCCGGGCCCCGGCACTCGCCGACAATGATTCTGTCCGGGCGCATCCGCAGGGCATTGCGTACCAGATGTCGGATGGTTACCTCGCCGCTCCCTTCCAAGTTAGGGGGGCGGCTCTCCATACTCAAAACGTGCTCCTGTTGGAGTTGTAGTTCGGCGGCATCTTCTATGGTGATAATCCTCTCATCGGGCCGGATGAACGAGGACAATACATTCAGCGTGGTCGTCTTGCCGCTGCCAGTACCGCCCGATACCATTATGTTGAGTTTGGCCTGGACACAGGCTTGTAGCAAGTTCATCATGTCCCTGCTGCACGTACCGAAGTTGATTAGATCCTCTGATGTGAGAGGATTTTCGGCGAATTTACGGACGGTTATGGTGGGACCGTTGCGGATGACTGGGGGAATGATAGCGTTAACTCGCGATCCATCAGGAAGGCGGGCGTCGACGGTGGGTGAGCTTTCGTCTATCCAACGGCCTAGGGGCGAGATGATCTTCTCAATGATACGACGCACATGAGCATCATCGTCGAATTGAACATCGGTAGCCTCCAGCTTTCCGTTCCGTTCAATGTAGACTTGATAGGGCCCATTTACCATAACTTCGCTTATGGAGGGATCGTCCAGCAGCTCCTGAATCGGGCCATAGCCGCGCAGTTCGGCGCGTACTGCTTGGTATAATCGTTCGCGGGTGTTGACAGTCAAAGTCAGATGATGCTTTTGGGCAACCTCGTTGGTCAGTGCCCTGATTCGCTCCATCAGCGAGTGTTCATCCAGGTTCTGTAGCACCTGATGGTCGGTGTTGTCCAGGATGGTTGTGTGAACTTCTTGCCGGACCTTCAGCATCTTGTCCTGCTTCTGCTGTTTAGCTGAGTGGAGGTATTCGTCGTTGACTAAATCCGGTTGCGGCAATCCCATTGTTTACATCACCTCGGTGGCAACTGTCGTTAGTCCGGCCGTCAATGTAGGCGCGTTATAGTCGGACTTGTCAGGCCGCTTGTTTCTTAGCGGGTGGTTGGCTTGGCCTAACGATCGCGTCGGCTAATTCAGCAATCCCTTGCGAGATAGGCGCGCGGGGGTTAGTTAGGATAAATGGTTCGCCCCGATTTGCGGAGGTAATGACGATTTCGGTATCATTGGGCAGCGTGAATTCTACCTTCATGCCCGTAGCTTCCTCCAGGTCGGATATGGAGAACCGGTCCTTTGATGAGGTGCGATTAACCAGCAGTTTGATGTTGCTTGGCGAGACATAGCCCCCATCAATAATGATCCTGAGCAAGGAATTAGTATCCCGAATTGTGGTCAACTCAAACAGGTTGGTTACTACCAGCACCAACTGGCAGCGTGACAAGATGTAAAGCCCGCCATCCCACAACGTTGAGGGCAGGTCGTAAAGAGTGAATCGATAGTTGCGCCGCAAAATACCCAGCAGCGAGGCCAGATAGGGCACTGAAAGAGCGTTTAGGGGAAGTGGTTCCGGACTTGTGGAACCGCTTAGGGCCCGTAGACTGCTGGAATGGGTATATAAATGACTATTTATTAGTTGGATATCCAGCTCGTCAGCATACGGAGCGAGATCTACGAGGCTTCCGGGCGGCGCCCCCATATTTAGCATCAAGCTGACATCGCCAAGCTGGGCGTACATATCAGCTAAGACCACGGCCCCCGGAAACTGCTTAGCCAGTAGTACAGCCAGGTTGACGGCGAGTGTAGTCTTGCCTACACCATCTTTGGCAGAGATCAGGCCCACGGTTATGGGCATTTTTGTCGGATCGGTGACTGCCTCGTATGCCTCAGTTTGGCGAATTTCTCGGCGACCGGCACAGGCTTGTATGGTTTCAATAACTGCCTTGGTGTCCGATAGAGGAGGAAGAATGGCATTAGCTCCTGCTATCATAGCCTCATTGGCTATCAACGAGCGCTGCCCCTCGGTAAGTAAGATACACCCTACCTCGGGAGCAGCCATTTTCACCAGCTGGCACACCTCGTAACCGTCGGCTGCCGGGAGGTTCTCATGTATGAGCAACACATCTGGTCGCATCTGGATAGCCATTTGGGCTGCCTCCAATCCGTCCTGGGGTAGACCAATAAGTTCAATTCCCTCCGTCACACTCAGCAGCGACTTTAATTCTTCGATGGTGCCAGGCGTAGGTTCGGTTAAAATTACCTTTATCACATTTGTCTCCGTTCTTCCAGCAGTTTCTGGCGCTATCACCGGGCCACTACTCGCGCCGAAAAGAGGCTGTTGCCGTCAGATTGATGGTACCACTACCTGGTTCATCCTCCAGCCCAGGCACTATTCCTGCGGCCAATAAGTGGTGTGGATAGCTTACCTCAACCTTGATGAGCGCGCCGGCGGGAGCATCGTTGGTCATTCCCTCGTCGCTGGATACATCGCCGAGGGTATACCAGGTCCAGCTTCCCTCATTGTAGACGCCGTACTGCTGGATGATGGTTAGCTGACCGGCGGGTAGTTGTGACGCGGCACTTTCTACCCGGGCGACGATGGCGGTTGTGCTGTCACCTGCGGCTCCTGTGCGTGCCCCTTCGCGGGCGGCATTCTTCAGCAGCATATAATCCTCAAATAGTAACCCAAATTCGATGATGCCCATCAATAGGAACAGTAGCAAGGGCGCGACCAGAGCCAACTCAACAGTAGCTGTGCCGGCTCTGTGGTCCCAGCTCTGGTACAGCTTTTGGTTGTCTTTATGGAGGGTTTGCATTGTATAGAGCTGGTGCCGGTTGGGTTGTGTGGGTCCTTAGTGCGCCACCTTGATACGATGGGTTGGGCCATTCCTGTGCTATTGTATCATGGCAATTATATTGCTGCCTGGCAATTTTGGTACTGGGGGTCGGGTGGGGGGCCGGCCCAACCCCCAGTTTGCAGGGCACTACTGCGCATAGTAGGCCATTAGCAGAATGTACAGCCTAGCTGGACGTACCAGCAAGTGTGTCTTTGACGTCGCCTACCTCTGTGGACACCTGGCTGCCCAGTTGTGTCCAAGCGGTAACGGCGGCTGCTACAATCAATACCAGTAGCAGCGCATATTCGACAGTTGTCAGCCCTGCTTCGTCAGTCCACAGTTGTTTGAGCGTTCGTAACATATAGAGACCTCCTTCCTTGGTCTGTGTATCGTGGTTGAGCAGACGGCTCTACCACTTGTGGTATCGGTAACTCACAGTGGCTTCTTGATAACGGCGTGGTTTCGGTTGTGTAACATCTGTGCAAACCGTCGGTGGGTGATCCTTGCCAGGATACAAACGGAAATGCTACATTCAACAAAGGTCTTCAGAGCACTCTCGGCGAATCTGGCAGTGACTTCTTGTGCGAATGGAGTGATGCAATTGGCTGAAGCTGCTGGCAACCGTTACAAAAAGATAAGTGGCAAAGACAGTCTGGAACAACCGCAGCCACCACACCAGGGAATAGTGACCGGCCGGGCGCTGTTGTTGGGGATGCTTGGAGCGGGAGCGATAGGACTTTGGGCTCCGTGGGCTATTCACGTTTTGCGAGGGTCATATATGGCTCTTGACTTCAGTACTCCCGGGGCTGTGGTGCTACTATTTTTCCTGGTGGCTGGGCCGAATCTATTACTGCTGCGCTTCCGGCGTAGTTTGGCTCTGACTACAGCCGAGCTTATTACTATCTATGCAATGATGGTTGTAGCCTCGGCTATTCCCACTATGGGTTTGACAGCGCAAGTTGTTCCTCTGAGTACCGGTGCGTACTACTATGCCACTCCTGAGAACGCCTGGGCAGAGAAGATTATTCCGCATATCCCCTCATGGCTGACTCCCCAAGGCAGTGCCGTAGGGGCGCCTGTGATCACTGACCTCTATGAGGGCCTGCCAGCAGGTGGGCAAGTACCTTGGGGTTCTTGGGTCCGCCCGTTGTTAGCCTGGCTTCCTATGCTGTTGACTGTCCATATTGTGATGATCTGCATGATGGTGCTGCTGCGCAAACAATGGGTAGACAATGAGCGGCTGGCCTACCCCTTGACCTATTTACCTCTGGCTTTGGTGGGGGCAGACAGTAATGGCTGGCCCGTTATCCTTAAGCGAGCCACATTCTGGATTGGTTTTGCGATTGCGTTCTTAGGCGGTAGTTGGGTAGGATTGCACAACTATTTTCCGGCAATACCACCCGCTAAGTGGGCACAGAGTGTCACGGTGATCAAAGGCATCTGGGCCCTAACCTTTCGCATCAGCTTTCCGATGATTGGCTTTTTCTATCTGGTTAATCTGGAGACCAGCTTCAGCTTGTGGTTTTTCAATCTTCTGGCCCAGGTAGCGCAGGCAATCATGAAAGTGGTAGGCATCGCCAGCACAGAAAGTCTGGGCGTCTACGGTGCTCGGGATCCGATTTTCAAGTATATGGGAGCCGGTGCCTTCTTGGCTTTGGTTGCATCAGGCTTGTGGGTGGCGCGTGGCCACCTGAAACTGATTTGGAGGCGAGTAGTTGGGGAAGCAGATCCACAAGTCGATAAACGGGAGATACTATCCTACCGGGCGGCTTTCTGGGGAATGGTTGTTGGATTGGGATTAGTGGGCTGGTGGTTAGCCGCCTCGGGTATGCCTGTGCTGGTTGTTCCCGTGTTTTTAATCTTGGCTTTTGTGTTCTTCTTGGGTTTGACTCGGGTTGTTGCCGAAAGTGGTATGGCCGAGGCGGTTGCGCCGGCAATTGCGCCCACTACTGTAGCCGGCTGGTTAGGGTGGGGGGCCTTAGGCGACCGAGGGATAATATCACTGGCGCTTACCTATGTGTGGACGAGCGACATTCGCACATTTGTGATGGCCTCGGCAGCGAACAGTCTGAAGCTAGCTGATGCCATCAATAGCAAGCAACGGCGGCTGTTTGGGGGGTTTATATTGGCTATTATTGCCGCACTGGCAGCTTCTATGTGGCTTACTATGACCCGTGCCTATACCCAGGGCGGTGTCACAATGAATGACTGGTTCTTCAACGGAGCGGTACAGGCTGCCTATAAGTGGGCTCAGGAATGGATCGTTCAGCAGCCTGGTCCCAGCATTGCTGGGTTGATCTATACTGCAATAGGGGCGGGAATATACCTGGTGCTTACTGTCCTGCGGTTCCGCTCGGCCAGTTGGCCTTTTCACCCCATTGGCTACTCTATCGGCAGCGTCTGGATTATGGATCAGATCTGGTTCACCATCTTCCTGACTTGGCTGACCAAAAGTACCATCCTGCGCTATTGCGGTATGGTTTGGTATCGTAACCTGCGCCCGGTTTTGCTCGGTCGTATTTGTTGGCAATTTACTTGCAACGCGGTGTGGTTAGCGCTGGACTGGTTGACGGGCCACACGGGCAATCAGGTCTTTTGGATATAGCGTCTCCGCCTGTGTGTATGATCATTTGTTCATACTCGCACACGGCAGCGACAGGCTCTGCCCCCAAGCACATCTGCACAACTGCTATAGAGTTGACGGTAGCGGCAATGCGAACGTTTGCAGCAACAGGAATTAGTTTGGTAGTCCACAAATACCGCGGCACTGGGCGAGTCGTGGTCTTCTTTACCCGTGAGCGTGGCAAGGTGGAGGCTGTGGCGCGCGGAGTAGGTAAGCCAGGCAGTAAGCTGGCTTCGCTGGTCGAGCCGCTCACCCTATCCAAGTTATTTTTGGCCAAAGGGCGCGAGCTTGATCACCTAACCGAGGGTGATGTGCTCAACCCCTTCTATGGGCTACGCTCCAATATGCAGAGATTTGGCTATGCCTCCTATATCGCGGAACTAACGGCCCGGGCTACGGAGCCGGACCTGCCTATGCCTCAGCTTTTCGAGGCACTACAGACCAGCCTGGACGCTCTTGAAGGCGGAGCGCCGCCCGATATAATCACTGGGGGGTTCGCCTTGCACCTTCTGAGACAGCTTGGGGTGGGGCCGATCCTGGAGCAATGTAGTAACTGCGGCCGGTCTCTGACTGGCCAATTGCAATACAGTCCGTCTGCCGGAGGATTAATTTGTGGGGACTGCGCGCCGCCCGGCGCATCAGCAGGCCTTCCTGTCTCTGGTATGACGGCGGGGCTGCTGCGTTGTATGGCTACCTTCCCTATTGATCGGCTCTCGCGGCTGTCTTGCCCGCCGGTCAGCCGCAAGGAAATTGGTCGGATAGTCCGCCGCCATATTGAGTATCATCTGGGCTTTACCCTTAAAAGTCAGCGTTTCATTGAGGAGATGGAGAGGTCTGGACCGGGTGTCACAAAGGCGATGAGTAGAGGTGACCAACGCACAGATTCGGGGCTAACAGCTTCCGGATTCGTAGCTATCGGCAAGCGGCTGAGTCAGTGGGATCATGGGCCGAAGAGATTGCGGAAATATATGCAGACCGTGGTATTGAGGGCCTGCAAGATATACCCGATATTGGCAAAAGCCTGGCGGAGAAGCTGGAGGAGCTGCTCACCACCGGCCAGATCAGTCAGCATCAGGAGCTGTTAGCGCAATTCCCCGAGGGGATACTGGAGTTGTTGAAGGTGCCGGGCTTAGGCCCGCGTACCGTTGCCTTGGTCTGGTCGGAGCTGGCGATAGCGGATGTTGACGAGCTGGAGGAGGCTGCCCGTAACCAGCAGTTACGCAAGCTTCCCGGTCTGGGGGCTAAGAGCGAAGAGAAGATTCTCGCGAGCATTGAGCGGTACCGCCAGGGGATGAAGCGGGCCTTGCTGGGAGAAATCCTGCCCGTTGGCGAGCAGCTTGTCAGTTATCTGCGGAGCCATCCCTATGTTATCGCTGCCGAGTTGGCTGGTAGCGCCCGACGGCGGAGGGCTACGGTTGGCGACCTTGATCTACTGGCAAGCTCAGAGCACCCTCAAAAGGTGTGTCGCGATTTTGCTGCCAGCGGGCAG
>JALGTS010000033.1 GCA_029821255.1 Candidatus Zipacnadia bacterium | reverse complement strand
TGAATTATAGGCTTTGCAAAGACAGTCCATTGCTCGTGGTGCCTATAACAGCCCAGCGGGAACTTGCCGACAGTCGGCGAGTAGAAAGCCGGAAGAGGCTATAAAAGATCCTACAGCACAGATAAACGTAAACGGAAGTGCCCAGTCTACCAAATGTTCCAGAGGAGAGATGTTAATGATTCGGTTCGAAGAAGGTGTGCTACTGATTGTACTGGTGATGGCCACAGCCTGCTGCGCCAGCGGACGCAGCCTAAAGCAGTTTGAGATGAATTATGTGCCGCCCCCGCTTAGTGGGGAGGCGAGTCCTGGGAAGTGGATGCTGGCTGAGCCGCAGGAGGTGGGACCCGGTTGCTTCGGGCCCTGCCTGGTCGGCCCCACATCGCCTGACTACTGGGAGGGGAGTCAGCCATTGATCCTAACAGAGCAAGTGCCCAACGGGCTGTACGACGTGTACTTACGCTTTTACCACGTGGACTCGCTGCCAGTCGGGGTGCGCTGGGCCTTCGGAACCGATCCTAATGTGGCCTTGCGCAGCTATCGAGCTGTGGGCCGTCCGGCGGGGACGAAGTCCTGGCACTTCCTGGGCCAGCAACAGGTCACCGATGGGGTCTTAGGGCTGGTTATTGGTCCGGCGCATGCGGCAGGGGATGCCAGCAGCCAGGTGGTGATAGACAGCATTAAGACCCCTTCAGCATGCATTCGCATTAGCCTGAGTGATCCAGTAATTGTGCAGCGAGCGGAGAAGGACGCTCGTGAGGAACCCGAGGGTTGGCGTGCTGGATATGGTTACACCCACCTGTCTCGGGCGGCAGACGGAGGTATTTGGTGCTTCTACGCCATAGCCCCTGACGATGGTAAGCCTCACGATAAACCCATCGGGTATAACGTCTCCTATGACGAGGGACGAACCTGGAGCCCTATGCGGGTGCTGCCGTTCACGCCTGAGCCAGTGAGTCGAGTAGTCCCCACCTTTGTTTCACTGGCTGACGGCACTATGCTTATGTTGGCTTCTCGTGTGACCGTCACCGACGATCCCGAGATGTGGCTGGGAACGGTGTACCGCTCCTTTGATAATGGGAAAACCTGGGAAGCTACTCCGAATGTGCCTGTGCGCTTCCCGAAGGAACGTATGGTGCGGGACAATTTGTTACCAGACCCCACCGAGCCTGCAGAGGGAGCCTACCCCAGCGGATCGCAGCTATGGATATTCGACCACGTATGGGATCCCCAGACTCAGTCTATTCTGGTCACTGCAAATATCGGAATGTCCACGGGTACAGCCTACCGTGCGCTGTTGCTGCAGTCCCGGGACGAAGGCCGGTCCTGGGAATACATTGGTACCATGATGGGCAGCAAGCCGGCCGAGCATATGGGATATACGGAACCTACGGTAGAGCGGGCCGCTTGCGGAGCTTTGGTAGCTCTTGCGCGCACCGAATACAGCTCCCCGGCGGTCTTCCTGGCTCAGGCGCTATCTTTTGATGACGGTCAGACTTGGACTGATCCTATAGTAGCACCGGGTACATATGGATGCGTCCCCTGGGGAGGCCACAGCGGCGGTTGCGTTACGCCGGATCTGCTTCAGCTAGCCAATGGCGTGCTGGTGGGCATCTGGGCGCGCCCGGGTACGTGGCTGGGCTTCAGCATTAATGGGGATGCATCCCGCTGGACTAACACTATTATGCTAACCGAGCCGTATGCAGAGGAAGGGTGTGGAGCATCAGATCTGCTGGCTCTCTCAGCCAACGAATTCCTGGTTTCCTGGGACCAGTGGAACTATCGCACGGAGCCCAACGACCCCGGACGCAATACTGTATTTTGCCGCCGGGTGAAAGTGGAAAGGCTGGATAAGTGACCAAATGATTTTGTCGCCGCCCGTATTGGCTGGGTTCCCCGGCTATTACTCTATTGGCCTTGGCTGTCTCCCGGGTATGGTGCAATACGACTTTTCAAAACAGTCTCACAAGGAGGACTGAGATGGAAATTAGTGCAACACTTACTCCTACGACATTGGAGAACTTCTGCTGTGTAACCGAAGGATGTTACCTTCTGGATTTCCAGTTGAAGTTTGAGCCGAAGGGGGCGCTACGCGAAGGTGATGTCTTACGCTTTGGCTTCCAAAACCTATTCACCGATGAGGTGACGAGCTGCGAACGGCCTCTTTCGCCTGAAGAAGTGAAAAAAGCAGCAGTGCAGGTGTGGCTTTTGCCAGATGATGTCAACCTGGCGCCAGCTTCCTATTATGTGCGAGTTGACGCGCTACGGAACGGTGAATCGCTTTGCGGTCCGAATACGGGTTCCTGCGAGTTGTATGTCTGCCGCAAAGGCGAGTCGGTCGGCCACGCATTGGGCAGCTTTCTTCTCTCGCGTGTAGCGTATACCTGGGACCCTGAGCGAGAAATCTACTACCAGGAGACCCCCCAACTGCCACCTACCGGCGATCCCTTTCATCCCGAGAGCTCAAAGCCCTTCTGGAGTGGAGAGTGGAAGCTGGTCCCTGAGCTACAACATGACGGCGGGCTGGCGTTTCTGTACGGCGCACAGGTCTTTTACAAAACCGGTGAGATAGACCGGGCCCGGTTCTGTGACACGGTACTGAGGCGCACGCTTGAGGCAGATTTGAGGTATCTGTTGGGCGAAGACGGCAAGATCTATGCAGTTCGCTGGGAAGATGGGAATATCGCCAGGCTGCCGTACTATGTTCAGGAGGAGGAAGGCTGGCTGCTGAAGCTCTTTTCGCAGAGCTACCTACATTTCCGTGAAGTAGTCGGGGACCGCGCTTACGCCGATTCGCTGTTTCAGCGTCTACAGCCGTTGGTAATACAGACCTTCCAGCAGACCTCCGCGCAACCTGACCCTCTGGGCTACGGCGGCTGGGGGTGTAAGTGCTACGATGGCCGCATCTTGGCTGGTCTGGCCTATTATTGCCTCGCTGAACGGGTGGCTACTGGACAGTTTAATGCCGACCATGTCAGAACAACTTTAGACTTTGCCCGGCGGGCGGCTGAACACTTGTTGGCCCACAAAGGCTGGTATGACAATGACTGTACCGGAGAGGGCGGCTGTCACATCGGTTTTGGCAACCAGAATATCCTGTGTGGCCTGCTGCCCTCGCGGCGTATCGCCCTCGCCCAGGGAGAAGAAGAGCTCGCCAAGCACCTGGGCGAAGCGATTATGACCGGCTTGGATTTTCTGGCGCGAACCAATGGGGCCATCACCGGGCATATTGAGTGGATACCCTCTCGCCACTCCCAATGGGCAAACGGAAATATGCACGAGATCCTCGACGAAATCCGGGACCAGTTCGGGGAGAGTGAAACGCTCGGGTGGTATTATGCTAACCTGTGGAAGCCGACTTACGGCTGCTGGGTGGCTGTATTTCACCGATGCAATGTGTTGGCCACAGCCCTGTTAGAGTGCGAGGAATACAAATCTATACAATAGGCCCCTCCGTTCGGCCAGATTTATAGGGATATACTATCTTGACCCCAACTTCCCTGCCTGGTATGATACAAGACAACTTTTCAAACAGTCTCCGTAAGGATGACCCAAGGAGTTAATCAACCCCAGGAGCTGTTGTAATGCCCCTGAAGAGCTGAAGGATAGCTTCGCTACTCGGTGAGTCGGTCTTATGGGCAGCCCGTACAGACTGTGCTACCCAGTGGCGAGCGGCGGCTGAAGGCTCGTGACAGTTAAGGAGGAGATATGAAACCTGTTGCTATTATAACCGGTGGTTCAAGTGGCATCGGTAGAGGGATTGCAGTGGGGCTGGCGAAAGCGGGGCACAATGTGGTAATCAATTTTGTGCCGCCTCTGGAGTTGGCCGAGCAGACGCGCGCCCTGGTGGAAGATGCGGGTGGTGAAGCTTTGTTAGTGGAAGGCGACGTCTCGGCCGGGGAGGACCGGGAGCATCTTTTAGAGTCCACTCTTAACCATTTTGGTAGGCTCGACCTGCTGGTTAGTAATGCTGGTGTCTCGGTTAAGCACCGAGGAGATTTGCTGGATGGCGATGAGGTGGACTTTGACCGGGTTATCAGTATCAACCTCAAAGGCCCATATTTTCTTGCCGCAGCAGCAGCCAAGGCGATGATCGAGCTGCGCGACAGTGGCACGGTATCTACTCCGCGGATGGTGTTTGTCAGCTCCATTTCCGCCTGGGCAGCTAGTCCGGAACGTGGGGCTTATTGTGTTTCCAAAGCGGGGCTACATATGGTTGCACAACTTTTTGCCCTACGCCTGGCCCCCGAAGGCATACCTGTATTTGAGATTGCTCCTGGCATCATTGATACTCCTATGATTGCACCGGCTCGGGAGAAGTATATCCGACTCATTGCTGACGGCTTGGTACCCCAGGGCCGTCTGGGAACTCCTGAAGACATCGCCAAGGCAGTTGTAGCCATCTCTCGCGGTGACCTGGACTTCTCCACGGGCCAGGTCATTCATGTTGATGGAGGATTGGAGATACGCCAGCTATGACCCAACCTAACGAAATAACCTTATCCGACGGCTCCAAGCTACCCTGTTACCATTATCACACCGTCATCGTAGGCAGCGGTGCGGCAGGCCTGAATGCCGCTGAACATCTCCGCGAGCTGCTACCGGGGGATTGCCAGCTTGCTATAATCACCTCTGCCCTGACAGGTGGCACCTCTTATTGCAGTGGTTCAGACAAGCAGACCTACTGGCGCTTAGGAGCGGTAGGCACTTTTGCCGATGACCCTCAGGCGATGGCTGAGACCCTGGCCGCCGGCGGCTGTATGCACGGCGATATAGCCCTGGCCGAAGCCGAGGGATCAGTCCGGGAGTTCTTTCACCTGGTACGCAATGGTGTGCCCTTCCCCCAGACCTCGCTGGGCACCTTCGTTGGCTATCGCACCGACCATGACCCTTTGCCCCGCGCCACGTCTGCTGGTCCCTGGACCAGTCGCTACATGGTGGCCTGCTCACTGGAGCGCGTCCGTAGCCTGGGCATACCTATCTTTGATTCACATGAAGCAGTTGGAATAGTCACTGCCGAGGGTGAGTCACAGCCCCGATGCGTTGGCCTGATAGTGGTGGACCATAATCGCTGCAACGATGAAGACTTTGGCTTGGTGATTTTCGTTGCCCAGAATGTGATTATGGCTACCGGGGGGCCTGGCGAGTTATACGCTCGCACTGTGTATCCGGAGGGACAGATGGGGACACATGGGGTCTGCTTTGAGGCCGGTTTGGTGGCCGCAAATCTAACTGAGAGTCAATTCGGCCTGGCCTCTCTCAACCCCCGCTGGAACCTGTCGGGCAGCTATCAGCAGGTCCTGCCTTCATACTACAGCACGGACCAAGACGGTGGGGATAAGCGCGACTTTTTGGCTGAGATATTCAGCGATCCAGACGAGTATGTCCTAGCCATATTCCGTAAAGGCTACCAGTGGCCGTTCACCGCTCAGCGAGCAGCTCCGCCCGGCTCATCAGCGATTGATGTGCTGGTTCACTGGGAGATTAGTCGCGGCCGCCGTGTTTGGATGGACTACCGAACTAATCCTATATCACCTCTGAATATTGAGGACTTGCCCGAGGAGGCCCGGGAGTATCTGCAGCGATCTGGGGCGATAGGGGATACGCCCTATAAGCGTCTGGAGCAGATGAATCCGGCTGCCGTGGAGTTGTACGCGTCTAAAGGTGTTGACCTGAGTAGCGAGCCACTTGAGATCGGCCTATCCGCCCAGCACAACAACGGAGGATTTGCGGTTGACCACTGGTGGGAATCCAGTCTGCCTCATCTATTTATAATAGGTGAGTTAGCTGGCACCCACGGTGTTACTCGACCGGGAGGGGCGGCTCTGAACTCTGGACAAGTGGGCGGACTGCGGGCGGCTCAGCGAATTGCTCACGTATACTCTGATTCACAGGTCGAACGCCTGGAACCTCTGGTGGCAGCAGCCGAAGAGATGAGAAAGCGTCTGTCAGCCTACCTGAGTACAAGCGAGAGCGACGTCCGCCCAGAAGAATTGCGCCACCGAATTCGGGACCTTATGACCCAGGTGGCTGGGCCGCTTCGGCCGGTAGAGAGAATAGACGAGGCTACTGACGAGGTTGCTGAGATATGGCAAGCTCTGCGCGAGGGTAAAGTGACTGTCCAAGCCCCCCAGCAGGCGGTGGAGGCATTGGCTGACGAGCGGCTCGCCCTGACAGCCTGGGGCTATTTGGAAGCCCTGCGTGCTTACATAAATCAAGGGGGCGGAAGCCGGGGCTCCTATCTTATCACAGATAGCCAGGGGACCCCACTGCACCCGGACCTGGCCCGAATACGGATCCGCTCTGATAATGAGGAGCATCGGCGGCACATTATCCAGGTCTCGTTTGACGGCACAGGTTGGATATCTACGGTGGTGCCGGTACGACCAATTCCTGATCAAGAAGTATGGTTTGAACAGGTCTGGCAACGATTCCAGGCTGGTGAGATCTGGCAGCGGTGACCAATTGCGTTAGCAAGCAGTCAGCATAACTCGAAGGAGGCCCCAATATGTATGATTTAGTCACTTTCGGAGAGGCTATGTTGCGCCTGACGCCACCTAACTTCCAGCGCCTGGAGCAGGCGACCAGTTTTCAGATCCAGGTCGGCGGTGGCGAGTTCAATGTTGCGGTAGGTGCGCAGCGCCTCGGATTGTCTACGGCATGGGTATCTGCTCTACCTAATCAGGCACTGGGTTGGATGGTTCGCAACAAGGCTCGTGAGCAGGGTGTGGCTACCGACCACATTGTTTGGCACGACGGAGAGCGGTTGGGGCTATACTTTCTGGAGCAGGGCAGTTCCCCGCGCCCCAGCTCGGTGATGTACGACCGGGCCAACTCAGCCATCAGCAACCTACAGCCCGGTGAGGTGGATTGGGATAAAGCTTTCCAAGGCAGTCGTGCCTTCCATGTTTCCGGCATTACCCCAGCATTGTCCAGCAGTTGCGCTGAGTGCACTATGGAAGCGCTGCAGGCTGCCAAGAAGCACAACCTGTTCGTCAGCTACGATCTGAACTATCGCAAACGGCTCTGGACCACCGAGGAGGCAGCTCGGTGCCAGGAGCCGATGATGGAATACGTCGACCTGCTTATCACTACCGAAGATGATGCTAACGACGTCTTTGGACACAGTGGCGAGCCGGCCCAGGTGGCTAAAGAACTCAACGACCGCTTTGGCCTGACGGCATGCGCCATCACCCTCCGACGGATTGATACTGTGTGGACTGGAGGCTGGACTGCGATCATTATGGCTGACCAGCTATACGAAGACATCACCTATGATCTGGAGAATGTTGACCGAGTCGGAGGGGGTGACAGCTTTACTGCAGGTTGCCTGTATGCTTGGCTGACCTATGGAGACTGGGAGCAGGCGCTGAAGTGGGGCAACGCTCATAGTGCTATTAAGCACTCTATCCCCGGCGATTACAATTGGGCAACGGCGGAGGACGTTAAGCGGATAATGGCGGCAGCACAAAGTGAGCTTCGCTTCAAGATCCAGCGATAGCTCTCAGTCATTGACACGATAACGAAGTTGTGGGCGGCTGCCAGCCGCCCTTCCGTTTCTTAATAAAAAGCTATTAGGACGGTGATCTGATGCCCGACCGCATTGAAATCCTTGACAGAATTCTAAAGGCTGGAATAACAGCCGTAATTCGCGCTCAGAGCAGCGAGCATCTCAGCAAGGTGGCCGACGCACTGAAAAGGGGCGGTGTTGAGTGCATTGAGGTCACGATGACCACTCCTAACGCACTCAGTGTAATTGAAGAAACCGCCCAGCGGTTCGCCGATGATGTTCTGATAGGTGTAGGCTCGGTGCTTGATGGTGAAACCGCGCGGGCGGCTATTCTCTCGGGCGCGCAGTTCGTGGTCAGTCCAGTGCTCAATGTGGATATGATTCGACTGGCGCATCGTTATGACAAGGTGGCAGTGCCTGGCACCTTCACTCCTACGGAGATCATCACGGCCTGGGAACATGGCGCGGACCTGATCAAGGTCTTCCCTGCCGGGCGGGTAGGTCCCGGGTTCTTCAAGGATATACTCGCCCCTCTACCACAGGTACGCCTGGTGCCCACAGGGGGGGTTAATCTGGACACTGCAGCCGACTATATCAAAAACGGTGCCGCCGCTCTGTGTGTAGGCAGTGCTATGATGCCCAAAGACGCCATGGCCGAGGGCCGCTTTGATGAGATTTCTGATCTGGCGCGCCGGTTTGTAGAGATAGTGCAGCGGGCCCGTGCCGAAAAGAAGGGATAATCCTGCATAGAGTGGCTGACCCGGGTTGGGGGAGAGTGAGTACGTTCACTTAAGCCTCCGAAGCTCAGTAGGGTGGGTAGCGCCTTATGACCCCAGATGGGTCATACTGATCATCTGGCTCAACTCCTGCTCCTCCTCGCCTACTTGTCGACCGGTCGGGAGAGGCCTGTCTACCCCTTGTTAGTGAAAAGCGCTTGTAGGCCGTACCCCATCTGGATCCCATAAGCAGCCATAATTGCATTCAGAGCAATGCGATG
>JALGTS010000032.1 GCA_029821255.1 Candidatus Zipacnadia bacterium | reverse complement strand
ACCAGGACCTTCGCCCGTGGGTCATCAATGACCATGATCCCTTCCCGCCAGCGGTAGGCGATCTGGTCGGTTGGCTTAACGACCGCCTCCGTCGCGTGCTGTTCGCCACTGATTAACACGCCATCCACGGTATCTGCAGTCTGCTCAGGGTTGAAGACCCACTGGAAACCTCTATGAAATACCGTGTTGCTGGCCCGACTCGCACTGGGGCCCCCGTGAATGCCATCCAGGCTCCAAAGCGTCTTGCTGCCGATGGTCACCGTCGTTGGGTGAGGAGCAGGCCTAAGGTAGCCTCGCTTGAAGATCTCCCCCGCTGTCCTGACCGCACTCATCAGCACTTCATCTAGGCGCATCAGCGCTCCGTTGAAGGTCCTATTGGGCGACATGAGTTGAATCGCGTGACGGCCATAAGGATTCTTGATCCGGGGGAAGGGCACCGGGTGGCCGTAGTAGTGAAAACTAATGACGTCAAAGTCCTGGATCGCCGCCCATGCCAGCAGCCGGTAAAACCATTCCACCTTGTACTTCTGCGGTTGAAAGATCATAGTTTCGTAGACAAAGGCCGGCTTGTCCTTGAGCCGTCGGGTATTCATCCAGCCATGCAGCCCCGGCGGGCTACGCAGCCCGCTGGCGAACGGGAACGTTGGGTTAGCGGGGTCATGGACGCTCATATCCATGTAGGTACCACATGCAGTCGCATCGGCGAAGGAGTGCATATAGAATGGCAATAGCGCTCCGGAGTAGCCCGTATCGTATACCAGCGGCACGATCTGACAGCCCCGGCCGGGGCGGCCCTGCGACTTGAAGACCTCGGCGGCTTCGTTCTTGGCGGCAATATGCAGCTTCATCAGAAACTCGACAACGTCGCTACCTCGCTGCCGGGCGAAGTCGCTCGGGTCGTACTGAGGTTGCTCGTACTTAATGTCAAGCCCGAGTACCTTCGCAAGCCCGGGAGCGTCGGTTTTACCCAGTAAGGGCAGCAGCAGGACAGTGTTCTGCTCGAGTGACTCGCCGGGCAGCAGCCCCTCCCATGCTTCTGCCAGGCGCGTGGTATCACCGTACTTCTCGCGCAGCCAGTCGTTCCACCGGTCATATAGTTCCTTCTGGAAGAATGCTGGCAGTTCAAGATGATTACCCCATAGAATTTGCATAATCCACCATTCTTCGTTGGTCAGCTCCCAGGTGAAGAAGGTGGGGTCTTCGGCGTAGGTCAGGCCATTGTACGGGTTACGATGAGCGAGGGCTTTCCTGATGTAGTTATGGTATATCCGCTTGATGCGCGGGTCCCAAGTCGCGGCGAGGGTGACGCGGATAATCTGCGCTTTTTTGTCACCGAGCCATTCCTTGACTGCTGCCTGCCACGCCTCGGCAGTCTCGGGATCGTCAATGACGTCCACCATATCCGCCCGGACCTTGCAGCCGTTGAGGAGATCGCTCCAGACGAAGACGCCGTGCTGGCCCAGACAAGCAAAGATGTAATCAAGCCGGTCTTGAGCGCTGAGATCACCGGGCACATAATCATCAACAATGGGATACCAATAAAGGGTGCGAAAGGCGTTGAAGCCGTGCTCGGCGAAGCGAGCCACTTCCAAGTCAATGTCGGCGTGGGTCATGGCAAAGAGGCTGCCCTGGGCACCCCAGATGCGTAGTCGCTTACCCCGGTACCACAGATGCCCGTCCTTCACGGTAACATAGTCGTCGGGCCTCAGTGAGTCCGGATCAATCCGCACAGGATTGCGGTCCAGTTCCCCGAGAAGCTCCTGCGGAGGGACAATGCGCACCGCCAAGTCGTCAAACCAGGCGCTCCCCTCGTTGCCTTCGCTGCGCAGGCCAATGCGGACGCTGCTGACACCTTCAGGGACAAAAGCACGGGCCATAAGTCTGGTCCAGTCATGGGTTCCTGCAATGGGATTAGGACGATAGGAGATGTATCCGAAGGGCGCACCGCCATCGGCACGGCCCCGAGCCTCATCTCCCGCATACCAATCAAGCGAAAAGTAAGTGCGCCCTGTAGCCTGCTCGGTCCTGGCCCACACCTCGGCTTCAATCATATCTCCAGGCTCGACGGCAATCGCTCCTGCCGCGCTCTGGAACCAGCCGCCATCCCCGCCGGTTTGCGCGACTTTCAGCGAAGCCGAGCCGGTGTGCGCCACGGAGGTGTCCCAGACAATAACACCCTGTCCGTCTCCGCTCGCTGCTCTCCATATATCGCTGGGATCGGTCTCAAATGAAGCATTGGGGATATTCACCTGGCCAGGGCCGAAATCATCGGTACATTCACCGGTGACAGCACAACTAAATACTGCGAGCAGAAGCAACGACGTCGCTGCGGCCAGCTTGTAATAAATCATAGTTACTCCCTCGGTTCGGTTCCACTCGGCGAGAGTGCTGCTGCAACCAATCGTGCCTGACACTGAGGACGGATGGCAAATCGAGAGCCAACAGTGCCGGGATTAACGTTGTGCAGATGGCAACATTCTCGCGAGGTATTCGTCAATCGCAGCGGCGGCGCGACGGCCGTCGCCCAGTGCACGGATGACCGTCTCCTCGCCGACCACGACATCGCCGCCGGCAAACACCCCGGGGACACTGGTCATCAGCGTCTCGGGGTCAACAATGATGTGGCCTTTTTTATCCTGCTTCATACCCGGCACTACCAGTCGCGCCAACGGATTCACTCGCGCGCCAACAGCCACAATCGTCTGATCCGTCTCCACATATGGGTAACGGCCGACGTCTCCCCGACTCATCAGGCTCTCCCAGTTCCATGCGAATACACTCAACCGCTGCCAGGTTACCCTCATTGTCAGCCAGAAAACGTACCGGGCTGACCAGGAACTCAAAGATGACACCTTCTTCTTCGGCATGACGAACTTCCTCCACCCGCGCCGGCATCTCCGCGCGAGTACGGCGGTACAGCAGCTTCACCGTCTCGGCACCCAGGCGCAATGCGACTCGGCTGGAGTCCATAGCCACGTTGCCGCCCCCAATCACCGTGACATTGCGCCCGTGTTGGACCGGCGTGTCATAATCTTCGTCAAACGCCCGCATTAGATTAACCCGCGTGAGAAACTCATTAGCGGACATAACACCAGGCAGATTCTCACCTTCTATGCCCAGGAAGATCGGGGTACCCGCACCTAACCCTAAGAATATTGCGGCAAAGCCCATTTCATCGCGCAGATCAGTAATGGTCAGCGTGCGACCGACCACCACATCAGTGCGGATTTCCACGCCCAATTGGCGCAACGCCTCCAGCTCGCTGTCCACCGTTATATTGGGTAGACGAAACTCCGGAATACCGTAGACCAGCACGCCGCCGGGGCGATGCAGCGCCTCGAAGATAGTAACCTGGTGGCCACGCTTGGCCAAATCACCTGCGGCAGCCAGTCCCGCAGGGCCAGATCCAACCACAGCTACCTTGTATCCACTCGGCTCAGGCCGCTCAGTCAGCGCAGGCGGGTGACTTATCAGCCAATCACCTACAAACCGCTCCAGATAACCGATATTTATGGGCTTGCCCTGCTTGGCGAGCACACACTGGGCCTGGCATTGCCGCTCCTGGGGGCAGACACGCCCACAGATAGCCGGAAAAGCATTAGTCTCCTTAATCTTCAGCCCGGCCTGGGTATACTTACCCTCCCGAATCAGCTTGATGAACCCGGGAATGTCCACATCAACTGGACAGCCCGAACGGCATGGGGGATTCTTGCACTGTAGACAACGCTCGGCCTCGGCCTGGGCTAACTCTTCGGAATAGCCCCGATTAACTTCGCCGAAGCCAGCCAACCGCTCGCTCATATCTGCTTCTGGCATCGGAATTGGCTCAAGTTTCATTCGCTCTTTTGTATCCATAGACTACTGTATCTCGCTTATCTGCTGCTCAAGACGACACAGATGGGGGCCTGCCTGCGCAGCCTGCTGTTCCTGTTCGCGGTAGATCCGCAGTCGGTTCAACAGTTGATCAAAGTCAACCTGGTGAGCATCAAACTCCGGGCCGTCCACACAGGCGAACTTGGTCTGGCCGCCTACCAATACCCGACAGGCTCCGCACATACCGGTGCCGTCCACCATAATGGGATTAAGACTGGCGATCGTGTGAATGCCATAGGGACGGGTAACTTCGGCCACCGCTCGCATCATCACCACGGGCCCGACCGCTACCACCACATCGTACTCGCTACCAGCCTCCAGACGCTGCTGGAGTGGCTCGGTGACCAGCCCGTGATATCCGTAGGAGCCGTCATCGGTGGTCACGATTAGTTCATCAGCCTGCGCGCGGATTTTCTCTTCGTAGATAATTAGTTCGCGGGTACGAAACCCAATAATGGCTAACACCTCAGCACCCGCCTGCTTCATTTCACGGATTATCAAATTCCCCGCCGGTACCCCCACACCACCACCGACGAATACAGCGCGTTCCGGAGTGCCGATATCCGTGGGATGCCCCAGCGGTCCAACCACATCAAGGATAGTGTCACCAGCCCCAAGCCGAGCTAGCTCTTGGGTGGTATGGCCGATGATCTGTACTACTACAGTTATGGTGCCCGCTTCGGTGTTAATATCGGCAATTGACAGAGGAATGCGCTCACCATGGCTGGCCACCCGGATGATACAAAACTGCCCGGGCCGGTGATGGCGAGTTACATCAGGTGCTTTGATGGTATACTCAATGATATCTTCAGCCAACTGTCGTTTAGCTATTATCCTAAACATTCCTGGTTTTGCCTGCCTTTGATCTTTAACCTACAAAAAATCACCGCCGCTCGCGCGGACGGCGATACGATCCCAGTCGTATTTGTAACACCCAAAGCTCAGAATGTCAACCAACCCTCAGGCCAGTTTTCGGAGGTACATTGCCACAACAACGTGAACAGTTACAGCACAGAAGCTAACCCAACAGACCAAAAATAAAATGCCCACCTCTCAGCCAGGCAATAGATTTGCAGTTACCGGCCGACTGCGCCCCGTGGGGGCGGGTCTGTTGATTGCCGCGCTCGCCACAGTACTGGTGGGAGCGCTTTACATCCGCCTGGGCCCGGTATGGCCCTACCGGATAGTTCCTCTGGTGCCTCAGGGCATCGTCATCCATCACAGCGCCACTGACACACACATTATCTCCGGTGTTGATGCCGCCTTTCTGGACCGGGTACACGAAAGTCGGGGCTGGGGTCTTCGTTACGGCCAACGAGTCTACCATATCGGCTACCACTATGTCATCCTGCCCGACGGCACCGTGCAGCCCGGTCGTCCTGAATGGATGCCTGGCGCCCATACTGTGGGTTATAACCACTACTTAGGTATTTGCTTAATTGGCGACTTTAGCGACCGTGGAGGGCAGACAGCACATCCTACCCACGCCCAACTTGAAGCATTGGTTAATCTCATAGTTAAACAGATACGCCGCCATAACATCCCACTTAGTCGTCTGTACCGTCACTGCGACCTGGCTGCCACAGAGTGTCCGGGGGCTGGAGTGCCCTGGCAACAGATTCTCAGGCGAGTGGAGGCCAGCATAGGCCACCGTTAGGTCCACTCATCTAATACCAAAATGCGGTGACAGCTCTCGCACCTAACAATCCTGGTCGGCTCTTCCAATTCACCAAGCAGATTGCCGGCTACCGATGTGTGACAGGCGCTACACGCTTTAGCCTCAACGACCGCAACAGCGACGTTGCCACTATGCTGCCTGGTGTGTTCGTAGTCATCCAGCAGGTCGGACTTGATTTGCGCTTCCAGCGCGGAACGCTGGTCAACCAGTTGCTTTAGCTCCGTTGACAGCTCAGCAGAACGCCGCGCAAAATGCTGACGGACTGCATCTAACCTGCTGCTCATCTCCCCCACAGTAGCCTGCTTCTGGTTTACCTGCTCCTGCAAGGCCTCCACCTCGTCAAGCAGCAGAATGATGTCTTCTTCCAGCTTGTCTTTGCGCCGGTCGAGTTCTTCGATCTTCCGTTCAAGGGCTGACAGTTCCTTGGGGTCGGAAACCATCCCTCCGTAGGTCTGCTCCCATTTGTTCTTGCGATCGTCTTCGGTGCCCTGCAACTGTAATTGCTTGTCATGTAACTCGGCCTGTGCAGCAGCCAGTCTATCCTGCAGTTCCCTCAACTTGCCTTCTTCAGCTTCCAACTCTCCAGCCAGCACCTCACCATTATCCAGCTTGGAAAGTTCTACCTCATCAGCCTCTATCTGGCTATCAGTCTTCTGCAACTGATAAAGCAGCACTAATTGTTGCTTCATAAGCCCGTCTCCTTATCCCACCTGGGTACAGATTTTTAGCAGTCTATACCGGCGAGTGCCAAAATCCGTTCGGCAAGTTGACATCAGTTCAAGCAAGATGTATAATTATATGTAAAGCACGGTCTTTGGAAGGCTTCATTTCACTTCCCGGCACTGTCAGCACAAGCAAGTAGCTGGGCTGAACCGCAGTCGCCTGGGAAGTTTCGTCATATACCAGTTTAGGACCTTCCCAAGTAAGTAAGGAGTTGCCGAGCATGCCTGTCTACGAATACAAGTGCGAAAAGTGCGGTTGCTATTTTGAAGTGCGTCACAGCTTCAATGAAAACCCTGAAGTCAAATGCCCTACCGAGGGGTGCAACGGCCCGGTACATCGCATATTCTCCCCGCCGGCCATCATATTCAAAGGCAGTGGCTTCCACGTCAATGACTATGGCCGAACTGGCGCAAAGAAGTCAGCAACGCCGGCAAGCTCTTCTGACGATTCAGCCAGCTCTACTGAAGTGGCAAAAACCGGGTCAGATTAGCGACGAATGCTCACCTTGTCGCCATATCAGCACTCCCCACAAAAAGCCCAGGTCCTCTGTGACCTGGGCTAATGGTTTGGGCAGCCGTCTGTTGCTTTACTCTATTCACTCTTCGCTCGCGGTAACACTGTCGGTGTTAGTTGCAGCTGCACCAGCAGCTTCCTCAGTCTGGGGGGACTCGGCCCCCGGCGCTGAACCAGTCTCCGGTGGACTTACCAATCTATCCTCGGCCGCTCCAGCCGCATCGCCTAGGGGCAACTCATTCAAAGTCGCAAACACCTCTGAGATCAGCTCCGGATACTTTGTAAGGACCAGCACCAGCACATCGTTGGTGAAATCTGGGTAGCGCCGCTGGATCATGTCAGCGACATCAACGAGTATCTCAGGATGACGGCTCAGCACCTGATACTGCAACCTGGCGAGCAGCGACGGGAACTTGTCTCTTAGTAGGGCCATCACATCTGCAACCAGTTCCGGGTACTTCTGCTGAATCAGTTGCGCCACCGTGGCTTGCAGAACAGCAGAGTCAGCAGAGCCGGCAATCTCGACAAGGTCTGTAATCAGATTCGGGTATTTCTCACTAATGAGTTTCTCCATAGCCGTCCGGACGGCCGGTGCTGAGGCCAACTCAGACAGAATCAGAGCGGGGATCTCCGGATACTTCGTCTTGACCAGATGATCCACATAGCCAGTTATCTCCGGCAGTATTTGTGGATACTTGTTAGTAAGCAGCGTAGAAAGTTCTTGAGTAAGTGCAGGATATTTGTTGGCCAGAAGACGACTCAGCTTAGCCCGCTGTTCAACAGTAGCACCTTTGACAAGCTCAAGTATGTTCAGCTCCGGGGTCAGGGCCTGTGCAGACGCAGGCAACATCTGTTGGTCGGTGGCCTCTTCTGCCTGACCTATGCTCGCAGTCAATAGCAAGGCAAAGAGCAGGACTGGCCAAACCATTCGTTTCATATTCAGTCACCCACCATCAGCTATTCTGCTTCAGCTCCTGTATCTTTGGCAGTTACTTCAATCAGCAATGTAGGAGCCGAGGTTGTCAGAGCCAACATCGTTTCGTTACTTTCAATAATTGCCTCCCGAACATACTGGCTGACCACAGCGTTGGCGACTACTGTCCCGACCAGTGTCCGTCCTGCCAGATCCTCCTGGACAGCTTGCGACGGCTGGGCCTTGGCCGGGGATAGCTCGCTGCCGGAATCAACACGTGCTGCCGCCATCACCAGATAACTGGGTGGCTGGGCGCTGCACACCTCAGCAGTTCGCACCATCTGAGTACTGCCGGCATTGGCCAACTTGACGGCATCTGGCTCATTCAGTTTCTCCTTCTCCGCAGTCGGCTTGGCTGTCATATCCTCCTCGGCACCACCAGTCTCGGAGCCAGCCGGCCGGGGCGAAGATGCCTTGGGTCGCGGTGCAACCCACTTAGCACGAGGCTTATGAGGCAAGCTGGCCACAGTCGTGCTCGGCTCAGCCGACTTTTTCGGCCCTGCCAGTGCCGTTTTCACCGGTGGCAAGATGGCGGTCTGTGCAGCAGGTGGCTGCCGCTCAGCAGCCACCGTCATCTCACCGGGCACAGTGGGTGGAGCTAAGGTCGGGCGAGCAGAAGGTGCCCGCCAAACAACACCAGCACCCACGGCTACCACCACCACAGCACAGGCTACAGCGACCTTAAGATAATAGGCTGGACGTACCCGGGGCGTTGGGTAGAGTATCTGAGATCGGGCAGCCGCCTTGATACGGACGGATAGATCATCCGGCGGGCTGGGCGACGGCAACTGATGGAGCAGCTCCAGAACCTGCTGCCTTTTTCTAAGCTCTTGGGCGCAGTCTGAACAATCTGCTATATGCTGCTCAAACTCCTCAGCCCAGTTACCCACCAAAGCATCAGCCAGATAAAGATCCATCCGCTCCCGACACTGTCGGCATTTCATACCACTACCTCGCTTCACTGTGCCCCCGCCAGCGCAGACGGGGTTCATCACTGATTGTTGCTATATTGCACCGTTCGGTATCCATTGCGCTCCATATTCGCGAAACTTCTCAGCAAACGCAGCCCGCGCCCTGACGAGCCGCGACTTCAACGTGCCCAGCGGACAGCCCAGGACCTCAGCTGCCTCTTCGTATGTCAATCCCTGCAAGTCAATCAGAACCACTGCAGTACGCTGCTTTTCCGTCAGCATCTCCAGAACTTCATTGACGACCCGCTGCATTTCGTTTTGTTCGGCCAGACGATGCGGCTCAGCAGTAGTATCGCTAAGCTGGCGCTGAACGGATCCCTCATCAGTTAACACCGGCTCGTCCAACGATGGCCCCATAACCTGGCGGTGCCGCTTGCGCTGGCGCAACTCATTTATCGCCGTATTGACTGCAATGCGATATAGCCATGTGCGAAAACCGGCTCCACCACGAAACTGAAAGCGTTGCAAGGCCTCAAGTGCCTTCAGAAACACATCCTGCGTTAGGTCATCAGCCACGGCCAGTCCACATATCCGCGCAGCCAGGCCGTATATTTCCCGGTGATAGCGGTCCACAAGTACACCAAAGGCCTCGGCCTGACCCTGCTGCGCCGCTTTAACCAGCACACTGTCATCTACCCCGCAGGCCGTGCTGGCTTCAGCCGATGGCTGCTCGGCGCTGCCATTCTCTTTTACAAACACTTGAGAGGGGCTAATTGTTCCGTTGTCAGTCTGAGAAGTATACATACCAAAGAACTATCCCCTCAACGCGCCGTTGCCTAACCTATCCCAGCTATACCTGTGGCCCATGATAGTATACTATATTGTACCATATTACCCCCATAGTGCCAATGACCTGCACAGACTACCGCCTGGGCGATAAGAGACGACTGCAAGGGTTATTGCCACAAGATCGTCCCGCACGGGTGGGTCAGGCTATTGTGGAGGGGCTCCTCGCGGACCCCGGCACGGAATACTAAACTGTTTCTCGTCATCAGACGCCCAGCTACCTTTACCTCCATAGCCTCAAGTGCTACAATTCATTGCCAAGGGAGGACATTTTGAAAATGAAAATGGAATTTATTCTGGCAAAAAAGGTGTGGCTATTTGGTTTAGTAGTGGGGATGAGCATTTTGCTCTGTGGTGGGCTGGCTTATGCCATATTGGATAACAACCTGAAGGTTGTGGATCTGTCGGACCTCAGTGGACCTCTGCCGCTGGATGTGGTGCAAACGACACAGATATTGTGGCAGACCGAGGACTGGGAGCACAGCTCGTACTACAACCCAAGCTGGCCGTCCGGAGGCGCAGACTCGGTTGGGTACCCCACAGTGGTCAAGAATGACCATGGCCAAAATCCGGATGGCAAGTACTACCTGTACTATGCCCACCACGATCCGATGTCTGGAATTGGCTGTGCGGTGGCTGACTCCATAGAAGGGCCCTATACCAAGATAGCCGACCTGGATCCTGGTCGAGACGACAGCAAGGTGCTCACCGTTCCGAACTACAATCCAAGCGGGCCCAACCCGGCTGATCCCTCCCACTATTCCAGCCCTTGTGTGGTCTGGAATGAGGAAGAACAGCTCTGGTTTATGTACTTCCACTACTTCAATCACTACCACGGTGCCTGGGCCAGCGATCCAAGCTATCCAGGGTATGGAGATCAGATGACCGCACTGGCCACCTGCCCGGACTTGTCCTCCCATAACTGGACTATATGGACGGATTCAGCGTGGGGTAGCGTCAGCGTCTGGAACATTGTCCCGGTGCTTCCCACTACGGCTGAGCCGTGGATGGCCAGCCAGTCGTCGTACCACGCCATCCAGCGGTTACCAAATGGGCAGTGGTTGGCGTTCCTCCGGGGTACTTCTTCCAACGGATACCCCCGACTGGGTTTTGCCACGTCAGCTGATGGCAGAAGTTGGAACTATTTCCCGGAGAATCCAGTAATCACTCCGGAAGGGGCAGGCGAGCGCGGTGGGATCTATCGATCCTATTTCGTGGGCTATTTGGGAGAAGGGGAGTACCTGGTCGTATGGGGGGAAAGCCCCACCGCCGGCGATGTGCCCGCTGCGGTATACGGATATACAACGGATTTCGTCAATATTCAGCGTGATCCGCGCGGGTTTGCCAGTTGGGCCCCTGCCGATGGCCTGGTCAGCCCCTGGCGCGAGGGGAACAAGCTCTATCTGTTTGCTGGCAAATACCTCCATGTGACGGATCTGCCGGTCCAGGACACCTACTCGATATCGGGTACCATCACCAGCGGTGGCAACCTCTGGAGGGCGTGGAAGTTACTGCCGACGGACACTCGGATACCACCAATGCTGACGGTGAGTACACAATAACGGGGCTAGCTGCGGGCACGTACACGGTCGCCCCGAGTTTGACTGGATACAGCTTCGCGCCGGCCAGCACTGATGTGACGGTCAATGAGGCCGCTGGTGATGCCACGGGTATTGATTTCACCGGGGAGCCCATCTACTGGATATCTGGTACTGTGCTGACGGATGCGGAGGATCCGAACTCAGGCCTGGAGGGCGTGGAGGTGACGGCAGGTAGCCAGTCGGGCACTACCAAC
>JALGTS010000356.1 GCA_029821255.1 Candidatus Zipacnadia bacterium | reverse complement strand
AAGCCGAAGATCACCCCCACCACAATGAGCAGCATAAACCCCTCTATACCCTTGGCCCTCCCTAGGATATAACTGCCCGCCGCTAATGATACAATCCCCACCAGGTTAGCCGTAACACTCATCATCGCACTAAATCTGCCGCGCAATGGATCAGGAATGATTTCCTGATACCAGGGATACCAAGCAGTCTCGGCGATGGCCCGACAGAGGGCAAAGACCAAGATGATACCAGCAACATACACAAAGGTAGCATGGACACCGAAGGTGTTTAAAATCAGAGGGCACAATAGCAAGCCGGCATAGATTACATGCCGGGCTCCCCAAAAGATAAGGTAGGTGCGCTTGACGCCAAAGCGGGCAATGACCGGCGCGAAGAACAGAGCCAGAATGCCACAGAATGGAATCAACGACTGAATGAAGCCTATCTGCGTTTTAGGTAGGCCCAGCTCGTCGAGAAAAAGGACAAAAGGCGCGCCAAACGCAATAATCACAACGAATACGGTGGCAGCCGCCCTATGGGCTAGCAGCCACGGCATTCGGCGAATCTTTTCAGCATTTGTGACCTGGCCCATTACCGTGACTTCCTTACAACATAACTCACTACCTACCGACGCCTGTTCGGCTAATCCTCGCGAAATCCTCCCCTTGCCTACTTACTCACTAACCATGAGAGTCAGGCTCGCGCTATCAACTGCTCATTTGGGTAGCTGGCGATGACAATCTCGGGGGATCGCCTCCGCCAGAATCATTGCAGAAATGGATTCTGGAGCAAACCGCAATCGCCTCGCCCGAGCTCCACTTGCTATGTTGACCGTCTTACCCAGCTCCTGCTTATTTGGTATAAGCAACTTAGATACTCAGCACCTACCAGCGATATAATGCGCGGTTTGTTTTATATTCACTTGACAAGCGATACCATTTCATGTACACTCTCTCAGCACCTGGCTGGAGTGCCAATCGAAACCGGGCGAAGAAAGGAGGGTATCTCGCAAACGCCAGATTGGCAGCAAGGTCAACGGCCAGCGAGTCATACACTACCAGCAGCAAGCCGGCGTCGGGGACAGGAAACATCGGAAACTGGAACTACGCGCCGTTGGGCTGTTTGAGTGTATGAGTGAAGCGCTGCTGTGCAGTAGCTTCCTGAGAGACTATGCGAGAGAAACTTATGACCAAGTATATCGTGACTGCCTGCCTAATCGTGCTTCTGGCAGTTCCGGCGCTAGCTCAGGTCAATCCCGCACAGACCGTTCCCTTTGACCACTGGGCCTATGACGCTGTCCAGCAGTTGGTGGACATGGGGATAATCATTGGTTATCCCGATGGCACTTTCCGCGGCAACCGGGTGATGACTCGCTACGAGTTCGCCATGGCTGTCAGCCGTCTGCTGGATGCCATTGAAGCGATGGGCGTCGCTGGCCCGCAGGGTCCGGCAGGGCCCCAAGGTCCGGCAGGCCCGCAGGGTCCGGCAGGGCCCCAAGGGGCAGTTGGTCCGCAAGGGCCGGCTGGTCCGCAGGGTCCACCTGGGGAGGTAGACTACGACAAGGTGCGGGGCATCGTCCAGGACCTGACCAAGGAGTTCGCCGATGAGCTTGCTGATCTGCGTGACGACTTGGACTATCTGCAGGACGATGTCTGGGACCTGGGTGACCGAGTCACTGCCCTGGAGGAGGCCAAAGGTCCGGAGGTGACCGGCTGGATTGATTATCGCATCGGTCTGGCCAGCACCGTGGACATGGAGGAGTTTTACGGTGCTGAGAAGTTCAATATAATCAGCGATGGCGGCTTTGAGACCCCCGAGCCGATGATGCCTTACATTGAGGACAATCTGAACATGGATGGTGAGTTTGATAATCTCACCGCCAAGATTGGAATTGAGGGGCCCATCACCGATGAGCTGTCGGGTAAGATCGTCCTGAAGGTGCGGGACACCTCCGATCCCCGCTGGTGGGGCCAAGGGTGCATTGAGTGTGAGCACTGTCCACCTCGTTTGGCTCCTGCCCGGGCGCCGGCTTTCTGGACCATCTATCCGGCAGTAGACGGCCGCCGGGCCGAGACCGTCTGGCTGGACGAGGCGACCCTGCAGTTCCCCACCCGTGGCTTGATCAGCGCAGACTGGACCGTAGGTCGCCAGTTCCAGAGTTATGGCCTGGGCTTGTTGGTTAATAATGAGCGGATGGCCCAGCAAGGCGTCCGGGTCCAGTTTGACGACACGCTGGGCTTCCTGGATTGGGAGTTCTTCGCCGGTGGCTCTGGGTATGACTTTGATACCTGTGGCATAAACGCCCTGGAGAACCTCATCTTCTCCGATACCACTTATGGGAATGATCCCTGGAGTGGGGCCGACGACGGCTACCTGTCGGCGCGGTTCGCCTATAATCAGCCCTCCTGGGCGATTGCCGGCAACTGGCTGATTGATGGCTTCGGC
>JALGTS010000031.1 GCA_029821255.1 Candidatus Zipacnadia bacterium | reverse complement strand
CTCTGGACGCTGGGCCCGCCTACGCGAATCTATGCTCGTGGATTGTATGAGCAGTTGCCTGCCCTAGATTATGCGCTGTGTAGCCTACGATTTCCCAGCGGGACTGTTGCTTTTGTAGAAGGCTCGTGGGCAGATGCAGCGGGATTTCGTACCAATTTTGAGATAACGGGCAGTGGTGGTCTACTCGCTCACGACAGCACAGCAAGCACCACGCTTATTGCCCAGCGACGCGGCGGAGCGGACGAGACTGATGAGAGTGCCTATTTACCAATGACGCCGGCGGCCGAATCACCATATCAGATTGAAGATAAACTATTCATTGCGGCGGTGGAAAATGATATTGATCCTCCCGTCACCGCCCGAGACGGGCGCGAGGCAGTCAAGCTGGCCCTTGCTGTCTTGGAATCGGCTCAAACCGGTCGTGTCATCAACTATGCTTGACCTGAGAGCGGCGACTGTATCATTGTAAGGAGAGATACAAATGCCTGATAGACCTCGGATTGGCATAATTAGCTTTGCGCATATGCACGCCTTCAGATACTTGAATGTCCTGCTGTCGCTCCCCGATATTGAAATAATTGGCATTGCCGATGACGATGCGGAGCGCGGCCAGCAGGTTGCGGCTAAGGCTGGTGTGCCTTACTTGGAGAGTGAGGAGGCGTTGCTGGAGGAGGCAGACGGAGTAATTGTCACCACTGAGAATATTCGGCACCGGGAGAAAGTGTTACGGGCGGCGCAAGCCGGTGTGGACGTGATGTGTGAGAAGCCGCTGGCAACCACTATGGCAGATGGCCGGGAGATGATCAACGCCTGCCGCGAGAGTGGAGTGCAACTGATGACGGCATTCCCCTGTCGTTTCGCTGCGGCGTTTGTTGAAGCGCAGCGGATGATCGCGGCTGGTCAGTTAGGTCGCGTGCTGGCAATAAACGCGACCAATCGGGGACGAAATCCCGGTGGCTGGTTTGTACAGCCCGAGCTTTCTGGCGGGGGCACGGTCTTGGACCACACTGTACATATGGTTGACCTGATGCGCTTGGTAACCGGTCAGGAACCGGCCACCGTCTATGCTGAGGTTGACACAGTCTACAATCCGGAACTTGAGGTAGAAGACTGCGGCCTTCTTAGCATTGAGTTTACAGATGGCTGCATTGCGGCGCTGGACTGCAGTTGGTCCCGTCCGCCTCACTATCCCGTCTGGGGTGATGCAACTATGACGGTTATTGGGGAGCGGGGTAGTGTGGCGGTCGATCTGTTCCGCGAACATCTGGACTATTACAATAACAACGACCGAAGCTACACTTGGGCGAGTTACGGGAAGAGCCCCGATGATGGGCTGGTCAGGGCCTTTGTGCACTCAGTGCGCAGCGGTGAGCCAGTGCCGGTCACCGGTGAGGACGGTCTTCGGGCAATGGAAGTGGCCCTGGCAGCATACAAATCCGTGGAGCAAGGTGGGCCCGTGGTCCTGCCGTTGCCGCAATGAGCATTGGCTATGAGGAGTGATTGACGAATGAATCGCATGCTGGGGTTTCTGATAATGGTGGCTGCCGCGGTCTATCTCGTAGTATCGGTTGCCGACTTTTTTCCTAAATACACTGCGGTACCCGAGCTGGTTGCCAACCAAGAAAAGTTAGGATTGGTTACCAGCACCACCAATTTGCGCTTTCATATCGGCCAGGAGATGGTGGTGGATATCATAGTTGTTGGGCTGTTGGGGATTCTGGGATGGTGGCTAACCACGACAGAGACTCCACAGTATGGTTACTGGATTGTCTTCGGCATTGTAATGGTTGGTTTGATTGTGCTATGGAATACGCCTCTGTTACCTTTTAAGATCGCACGGATATCACCCCAGGGGGCGTTCTATTATGCGCAAGTCAAAGTGGAATTGGCGGCAGATACTACGGGACGAGGATGGGTTGTCATTCCGTCAAAGAATAACCAGCACGTGGCTGTGACGGAAATCTATCGGGATGAGCGACTTATCGGCAAAAAGGAGGTAGTTCTGGAGTTTACTAATAATAGCACACTTAGCCAGTATATGGGTGCGCTCTGGCCGGTGACCATATTGGGGCGAATGAGGGGCACCCGTAATCTGGCTTCGGGCAAGTTCATCTATACGGTACCTGGCGTCCAAGTTCTGAAGGTGCTTGGGGCTAAGAAGCAGGTGAATCCACTGCCGGCAGGGTAAGGCTGGAGCTGGAACAGGTCGCCGCACGGCTCCGTATTGACTTCGTTGGAGAGTCTTTGTTTGCCTACCTTTGACATTGTGCTGTTAAGACAGGAGGAATTAACACCTTGCGGGGGACGATTATCGGACAGATTCTGACTGACCATCTGATTGAAGGCCAGATTGATCCGGGCCAGGAGATAGCTATCAGCATAGACCAAACATTGACGCAGGATGCCACCGGTACGATGGCATACCTGCAGTTTGAGGCCCTGGGCTTGGAAAGGGTGCGTACTGAGCGGTCAGTCAGTTATGTGGATCACAATACTTTGCAGACGGGCTTTGAGAATGCCGATGACCACCGCTTCCTGCAGACGGTGGCCGCGAAGCGGGGAATCTATTTCTCGCGACCAGGCAACGGCATCTGCCATCAGGTGCATTTGGAGCGCTTCGGCATACCGGGCAAGACTCTCCTGGGCTCGGACAGTCACACTCCTACGGCGGGTGGTTTGGGTATGGTGGGGATTGGTGCTGGGGGACTGGATGTGGCTTTGGCTATGGCAGGCATGCCGTTTTACCTACGGGCGCCGGCAGTTCTGGGTATTACGTTTCTCGGGGAATTGCCTGCTTGGGTGGCTGCCTACGATGTCATCCTCTATCTTCTGCAACAGCTCTCGGTCAGCGGCGGTGTTGGTAAGGCCATAGAATACCGGGGGCCGGGCGTCAGTCGGCTCAATGTTCCCCAGCGGGCTACTATAGCTAATATGGGGACCGAGTTGGGCGCAACCACATCAGTGTTTCCCTCAGATGAGGTAACAAGAGAGTTTCTGCGTGCCCAAGGTCGTGAAGAGGATTGGAGGCCGATTGCCGCCGATGCCGGGGCGGAATATGAAGAAGAGATGATAGTGGAACTTAGCATGCTGGAGCCAATGGTCGCTGCGCCGCACAGTCCCGACAACGTTGTAGCGGTTGGTGAGCTGGCCGGTATGCCCATTGATCAGGTCTGCATTGGCAGTTGCACTAACTCGTCTTACCAGGAGATGATGACGGTTGCGCAGATTTTGCGTGGTCAGCGGGTTGCCGAGGGCCTCAGTCTAACGATTTCACCAGGCTCGCGCCAGGTTCTAGAGATGCTCGCGCGTAGCGGAGCGCTGGCCGATATGATCGCCGCCGGCGCCCGGATTCTGGAGGCTGCTTGCGGCCCATGCATTGGTATGGGACAGTCACCCCCTTCCAACTCTGTGACGCTGCGCTCATTTAACCGTAACTTCCGAGGGCGCAGTGGCACTCTGTCGGCTGGCATCTACCTGGCTAGTCCGGCGGTCTGCGCGGCCAGTGCCGTGGCTGGCGAGTTGGTGGATCCCCGAGAGTTGGGCGAGCCCCCTTCGGTTCAGTTGCCCAAGCGGTTTCTGGTTGATGACAGCATGATTGTCCAGCCTGCCGAGGACGCCCGCAGTGTCAATATTCAGTATGGGCCGAATATAAAGCCCGTACCGGAGCAACGCCCACTTGCCGATGTCATAGAGGGTGAGATACTGCTGAAGGTCGGGGATGACATTAGCACGGATGAAATAATGCCAGCGGGGGCAAAGATCCTGCCGCTGCGCAGCAATATTCCTACTATCAGCGAGCACGTCTTTGAGCCGATTGACCAGGACTTTGCTGCTCGTGCGCAAGCCCAGGGCGGGGGAATCATCCTGGGGGGACGCAACTATGGACAAGGCTCCAGCCGCGAGCATGCCGCCCTCGCTCCTGCTTATTTGGGTATCCAGGCAGTACTGGCAGTTTCTTTCGCTCGCATCCATCGGGCCAACTTGATTAACTTCGGGATTGTTCCCATTGAGATTCCCTCGCAAGACTATGAAAGATGTCAACAGGGCGACGAACTGCGGATAAAGGATATTTACGCCACTGTGCAAAACGGAGACCGTTTAATAGTTGAGAACGTTACGAAAGGCTTTTCGTTCACCGGTGATTGCCAGCTATCGGCGCGGCAAGCACAAGTGCTTCTATCCGGTGGTGCGTTGAATTGGGCTAAGCAGAGGCTCAAGGGGGAAGAGCGGTGAGCTCATCAGATAAGGAGCGACGGCGCCGGCAGCTTTACGGGCTCTTAGGTGACCTACCCGATCGTGACCGGCCTTTTTCCGCTGAGAAGATCGGCGCGGAACAGCGTGAGGGGTATATTCTTGAAAGATTACTGCTTGACCTAAATGGCATTGAGATGGTCCCGGCATATTTTGTGTACCCTTGTGTCTCCGCAGGGCCGTTTCCCGCCATATTGTATAACCACGCCCACGGCGGCGAGTACGAGTTGGGTAAGGATGAACTGATTGCGGGGCGTGGAGCGCTCCAGGAGCCGCCGTATGCCGAGGCGCTGACCCGGCAGGGCTACTGTGCGCTGTGCATTGATATGTGGGCATTTGGCGAGCGCCGCGGCCGAACGGAATCTGAAGTCTTCAAACAGATGCTTTGGCAGGGGCAAGTGATGTGGGGAATGATGGTTTACGATAGCCTACGCGCAATTGACTACCTGGTCTCGCGAGAAGAGGTGGACAGTAAACGTTTAGCTACAATAGGGATGTCTATGGGCAGTACAATGGCCTGGTGGGTCGCGGCATTGGATACGCGTATCAAGGTCTGCGTTGATATCTGCTGTCTTACCGACTTTCAGGCTCTAATTGAGACCCGGGGCCTTGATGGCCATGGAATCTACTACTATGTGCCTTGCCTGCTTAAGTACTTTTCCACTGCTCAGATAAATGAGCTGATTGCCCCGCGCCCGCATCTATCCTTGGCTGGTAACTACGATCCGTTGACACCTCCCGCTGGTCTTGACCGCATTGATGCGCACCTTAAGCAGGTCTATGCGGACGAGTGCGCATCTGAGGCCTGGAAGCTCATGCGCTATGATGTCGGCCATATAGAAACCGCGGCAATGCGGGCAGAAGCACTCCGGTTCCTGCAATTATGGCTGTGAGCCTATTATTTTTCTGTCTGCCACCTGCTTCTACTCAGCCAGCACGCGTTCAATCATCGCTGCGAAAGCGTACTCGGGTTGTGCGCCCACAGTACGCTCAACTACCTGACCGTCCTTGAATATAAAGATAGCCGGTATGCTACGGATGCCATATTCCGCAGCTATTGACGGGTATTCGTCGAGATTGACCTTACCGACTTTAATCTTGCCCTCGTATTTTTTGCCGAGCTTCTCAATGATGGGGGACACCATATGACAGGGGCCACACCATGGGGCCCAGAAGTCAATCATAACAGGTATATCAGACTTGAGTACTTCGCTGGCAAAATTTTCCTCGGTTAGTTTGATGGGTTCGGCCACTTAAATTTCCTCCTGTTTTAGTTATGTTAATCAACGCCAGAGGGTTCTTTGGTAGTAGAGCTTCTGGTAGTAGAGCTTCTGTATGAGTATAACAGAATAAGAGCTGCAGCGACAACTCCGGTGCAGTTGGCGAGAATATCTGTCCATTGAAAATCTCGCCCGGGTACCCGAAGTTGGCACAGTTCCAGTAATAGCCCGTAGCTGATAGCGATGATACTGGCGCGGCCGATGACGATTACCAGCCGCCAACGGCGAGCAGTTACCTGCCAGCAACGGAATAGAAGCGCCGTCAAGACGGCGTAGGCCATAAGGTGTAGCACCTTATCAATACCCCGGCCCGGAGGCCCGTGTTCCGGCCAGGTACTGGCCAGGAAAATCACTGACAGCCACAGTGCCGTAGCTCCCCACCACGCCCCCCTATACTGATTAATAGTTAGTTTATCAGCCTGCTGGGGGCCTTCGTCGGGGTTGTTCACTTGGCTACTTGGATATCTGACAGGGGAATAGGGAATGTTTCCTGTTGCGTTGCTAACCTTGTCCCAGACTTACTGTGCAACTCCGCACTGATATAGTGCTGGCCGCCACTGAGCCTGCTGGTATCCAGCAGATAGCGTTCGGTACGCTGTGTAGTCAGCAGTTTAGTGGTGCCGTCCACCTTTACGGCTACGAAGCCGAATTGGCCGGATCCCTCCACTTGAGTACAGACTGCCAGGTCCGTGTTATTATCGCCGTTGGCCACAGGCTCCAGACGGATGGTCAGGGTAAGAGGTATTTCAGTGGGTGGAGGTGGTAGGGGCTGGCTGGTGGTCATCACCTCGCTACCTACGCGGGTAGGGGCGAGATGCTGGCGGCCCAGGTAGTTAATTATTCCCAGGATCGCCAGCAGATGGAAGCCGGCGCGTTCGGGCAGACTGCGACCACCTCCGGTCTTTGACTCGCACAGAAATGACGGTATGCCCTGATTTAAGCCCCAATAGCGATGACATAGTGCTAACGAGTCGCCAGGATAGTCGTAGTAGACGTTCAGTGGGTAACCGTAGGCTTTCATCCAGTAGCAGATATCGTGTGAGGCCGCTATCGTATTAGCACACAATAGCTTGGGCAGACTATCGCTGTTGCCGATAGTTTCAATGAAGTTCTCGCTGTACGATAGCTTACGGTTGGCCTCAGGCAGTTCGTGCAGATCAATTACTGCATGCGGTCGGCGATGGAGGATAGCCGCTCGGATGGCCTGGGTTTCGGGCTGAGTGAATTTGCCCCAATCCCGGTTTAGGTCCACATACTGGCCGTTGGTGCGGCGGCCGGCTATACAGCCGTCCGGATTGGCCACCGGTACAGCGCTTATCTCAAAATAGCGCAGGAGCTGGGCGGGGACAGTGGAGGATGATTCAGCCAGATATTGAACAAGCGCCAGTGTTGCGGTGGTGCCGGCGCACTCTGTGCCATGCTGACGGGCGATGATAAACAGGCGAATCTTCTCGTCGGAAGAGTAATTGGGATCAGTGGCTGTCACCAGCCAGATAGGATGGCCTTGGTACGATTGGCCGAGGGATTCCAAAGTCACCAGGGAGCTGGCGTGATCAAGTTGGCCAAGAAGCTGACAGATCTGGCTGTAGCTGCGGGCATGGGAGGGGATTAGGGCATGGATCTGCCTAAGTGTGTCATCACTCGTAGCCCATGCGGGGGCCGTGGCTGCATTCCATAGGAAGCAGACCAATAGCACAATTATTAGCATCTGGAGTGTGCGAGATGCCTCAGACATAATGCTTTGTCTTACAGAGGGTGATTGCAAGTGTGAGCTCAATATCTATAAGATGATATTACCAGAAACAGGCTATAAAGTAAAGCCGGGATAAGGGCGCGCCTGGCATCTTTGCCTATGGGGAACTTGTCTGATATAATAGGCCGTGGTGGGGCTTAGGTCAGATGGCAGTGTATCAAGTCTTGGCGCTGTCGTACCCGCCAGTATGAGGGTAGTTATGACTACTGCTGGAATCATTGCCTCTGTTGTCTTCGTACTTACCTACATCGTTATCGCCTCGGAAGCAGTTCACCGCACCAAGGCGGCGCTTCTGGGCGCCGTAGTGATGCTGCTGCTGCGCCTGGTTGACCAGCACCATGCCTTCCACGGTAGTAATGAAGTACTTGGTATTGACTGGAATACAGTTTTCCTGCTGATTGGTATGATGACTATTGCCAGTACTACTGGCCGCACCGGTGCCTTTCAGTGGGTAGCGATCAAGGCGGCTAAGCTGGCCCGTGGGCATCCGTTCTGGATTATTGTGCTGCTCTCTGCTGGCACTGCGGTGCTTTCGGCCGGGCTGGACAACGCTACGACTGTGGTGCTAATGGCACCAGTAACTATCTTGATCTGCGAAGCACTGGAAGTCGATCCGGTACCTTACCTGATCTTTGTGGTTTTATCTTCAAATATCGGGGGCACGGCTACACTGATTGGCGATCCGCCCAACATTATGATCGGTTCAGCGGCCCATCTGTCATTTATGGACTTCCTTAAGGTAGATGCGCCCATTGCGTTAGTGAGCTTGTTAGTTTTGTTTGGATTAGCCTGGCTATTTGTGCACAGATTTGTGCAGGTGTCGCTGCGCCAGCGGGGCAGGCTCCGGGAGTTTGACGAGAGCTTGGCTATCACCGATGGCCGGCTGCTGCGCAAGAGTGCGATTGTCGGGGGTCTGACACTGGCGGCCTTCTGTATTCATGATGTTATCCATCTGGAGCCGGCTACTATTGCCCTGACAGGCGCGGTGCTGCTGATGATTTGGCAAAAAGGCGGCGTTGAGGAGATCTTTCACGGTGTTGAATGGGGTACTATCTTCTTCATTATCGGCCTGTTTGTTATGGTCTCCGCCTTGGCGTCCACCGGCGTCATTGATCTGTTCAGCGGCTATCTGCTGGCAATCACCGGTGATAACGTACTGGTATTGACCATGGGTGTGCTGGTCATCTCGGCCGTCGTTTCGGGCCTGATTGGAAATATCGCCTATGTGGCAGCAATGAACGCGGTGCTGCTTAATCTGGCTGCTGCTAAGCATCCCGAACTCAGCGGAATCGCCCAGATCCAGGCCCCGGATATGCTCCCGGTGTGGTGGGCTCTTTC
>JALGTS010000030.1 GCA_029821255.1 Candidatus Zipacnadia bacterium | reverse complement strand
ATTGGGCGATTTTGACAATGACGGTGATCTGGACCTTTATTTCACCACCGTCTACGGCGGTGACCATTCTGTTCTGTATCGCAACGACGGTAACTGGCACTTCACTGACGTTACCGCGGAGGCCGGCATTGACGCGGTGCAGACCTACCAGGCCGCCTGGGCAGATTATGACAACGACGGTGACTTAGACCTGCTCACCGGAGGTAAGCTCTACGAGAACCAGATGGCCAGTGGCCATTGGCTCAAGGTGCGCCTGCAAGGGCCAGGTTCGGCTATCGGCGCCCAAGTGCGCATCCAGCTTCCGCGAGGTGAAAAGCCACTGGCCCGACAGGTTCTTACGCGCCAGGTGGAGAGTAGTACCGGCCAGGGCAATCAGAACGAGCTGACTCTACACTTCGGTCTGGGCGACCACGCCGGGCCAGTGCTGCTGGAGATTAGTTGGCCAAATGGCGAGCACGAGATGATTCCGACGCCGGTGGATCGACTTATAACCGTTACCCAGCGGTAGGCAGCTTGACGACTGGTGCTCAGGATGCTCATGCGGCCGGCCAAGGCTGCCATTGGGAATGGGAAAGCTGCGGTGGTGTTAGGTGCCGTTGGCTTCTACTACGCGGTCAAGAGGGGTAACTACCGCCGTCTGGGGACGATGAATGAACAGTCGTGGCCGTTACTTGCTTGGGACGCTGCTGGCGAATAAGTTGTTGCTTGAGAGACGGAAAGAATAGCTGGTTCAAAGATAATTTCGGTGGGAGCCTGGCAAAGGGCAGGCGTACTTGGTGGTCATGCCGAACAGGTAGGTGAGCTGTATGGCGGCAAGCATTTTCATAGCTGGAACTGGTCAGCACAGCGGGAAGACGCTGGTGTCGCTGGGGCTGGTGGCAGCGTTGACCCGGCGCGGCTATCGCGTACACTATATGAAGCCGGTTGGGCAGCGGGCCATTAGGGTCGGCGCTGACATAGTGGACGAAGATGTGGCTCTGATCAACGATGTGTTCGACCTACCTACACCTCCGAAGGCCGGCAACCCCATCACAATCCCTAGTGGCTACACCCGTCAGTTTCTACTGGGAGCAGCCGATAGTGAGCCGCTGATGGATGATATTTGCGACAGCTTTGCAGTGATAGCCAAAGGCGCAGATATTGTGATTGTGGAGGGTACTGGCCACGCTGGCGTCGGCTCGGTGCTGGGCTTAGATAACGCGCGGGTCGCTCGAGAACTCGGCTGTCAGGCCATTATTGTCACCGGTGGTGGGATTGGCCGGCCGATTGACGACTTCTCGCTGAATGGCCGCTGTTTTGAGGCCGAGGGTGTGCCAGTACTTGGTATCATAAGTAATAAAGTCCAGGAGTCGAAGCTGGAATATGTCAGTGAGCCATTGCGTGTCTGGTTTGAGCGTCGGCAGTTGAGACTGCTGGGTATAATCCCCTACCAACCCGTACTGGCTGAGATTACCCTTGGCCAGATCGCTCGCGAGATTGGGGCGGAGGTCATCAGCGGGCGCGAACATATGGACATAAAGATTCGCGAGTCTATCATTGGGGCAGCCTTCCCCCATCGGCTTATAGACCTATTTCAGCCCGGGGTACTCGTAATTATGCCGGGGGATCGGGATGACCTGGTCTTAGCTGTATTCAGCTCTTACTGTGGGGTATGTAATGAACCTCAGGGCGGTGCGGCTGTCTGCTTGACGAGTGGGCTACTGCCTAGTGAAAACATTCTACGCATCGTTCGCGCCGGCCAGATGCCGGTGATTGCCGCCGAGGAGGGTACTTTCAAACTGGCCTCGCAGATATCGGATCTGGTCGCCAAGATAATGCCCAATGACGAGAAAAAGTTAGAGCTGGCCGAAGAGATAGTAGACAAGCACGTGGACATCGCTGCGATTGAGCAAGCTATCTTCGCTGACTGATCCTTACCAGTCTACTGCCTCCCGTTATTGGAAACTGATCTACTCGGACACCGGTGGTGGTGTGGGCTTAACAGCGTACTTGAACTTCATCCCCAACGGCAGCGTGTAGTCTGGTTGGACTCCCAGGAACGTAGCCGTCCCCTCACACTCGGCCTCTCTTACCACCAGCGTACCGGGTTGGCACACCTGACGCAGGTGAGAGATGATGATCTTGATGTCGGTGGCCTTCATTGTCCCGCTTGGGTCAAAAGGATTGGGTATCTGCATCTCCGGCACTGTGATCTTGCCCGACGATTCAATCACAATCTGCTCCTCCGAAGCATCAACCAGGCGGCACTGCATATCCACAATCAGGGGGGATGGTATATCCGCCGTAACCTGACCGATTTCTATAGGATACACCTGATGCCGCCACTGCCACTGATCGCCTAAGGCAACCGGTTCGGCCGGCAGCGGGGGCAGTGCTGCAACTATGGCCAGGGCGGTGAGGGTGTCCCCGGTGGTGGTCGCGAACGGTGTTGATGGCCTTTTCTTAACCTGGTAGCTGACCACCCGCCCCCGGTCGTCAACGGTCACCTCAACCACTTCTGGCTGGGTCACAGTGTTCTGCTCGCCCATTGCCTGTCCCTGCATTTCACTGACGGTTACCGTCATCACAGTGGCAGAGTTACCCGGGGATGGCTCACTGAACGTCAGCAACACCTTGGCACTGGCCGTACCGGTCGTGTGGAGGGATGTACCCTCCAGGGTTACGTCCAATAACTCCACCTTTAGACTCTGAGAAATGCTGGAATCTGGCGGGGGAGTGTATAGCAACTCTATGCTATCAGGTGTGGGGGTGGCATTGTCGGCAAATACTGTGGTCGCGAGCAGTAGCATACAGATCAATATAAGTAGGCGGAGCATTCGCATGTGGGCATCCTCCTTGGGCTTGTTACTATGCGATTCCAGAAACGGTCAAGTTGGTTGGCTGTATATGACTGACAACTAATAGTGGAATAAAGTTCGGTTACGCTGCCGGAGCCGTACGGGTTAAGTCTGTTTGAGAAGTAGCCTATTGGGATATTCGCGTAGGCTCTGATATTCTCCTTTTCGTCCCAGTGGGTTGACGCGGGGCCGCCTTTCTGTTATCCTGTAGACAGTATAGTAAATGCTGGGTTGACAGTAGGGCCACTGCCTGTCCTGGCTTGCCCGTAGCGGGGAGTAGTGGGGTAACCAGTGGGCGGTGCCATGGCTTTGCATCTTACAGAGCTGTCTTTCCCGGCTAAACTTGATCGATAACTGTGCCTGGTAGCCCCTGGGACGGGGCTATATGGGCCGGTGCGGGTCGCGCAGTCCATCTCCCCGCTCCCGCGAACCGTTTGAACGGAGGCAAGATTGTGGCCTTAACAACGATGAAAGATTTATTGGAGGCGGGTGTCCACTTTGGACATCCCACTCAGCATTGGCATCCCAAGATGCGTGGTTATATCTACCATGCGCGCAACGGCATCTACATTATTGACCTCCACCAGACACTGGGTGCGCTGGAGGAGTCTTATGAGTTGGTGCGGGCGACAGCCCAAGAAGGCGGTACGGTCCTGTTTGTTGGCACCAAACGCCAGGCGCAGGATACAATCCAAGAACAGGCTGAGCGCTGCGGGATGCCCTACGTGAATAAGCGCTGGCTGGGCGGAATGTTAACTAACTTCCAGACCATCCGCCAACGGGTCAGGCATTTGGAGGAGCTTATTGCTGCCGAGCAAGCCGGCGAATGGCGTCGCCTCTCCAAGAAAGAGGCATTGTGGCTACGACGAGAAAAGGATAAGCTGCTCTACAGCCTTGGCGGCATTCGGACTATGTCCAATCTGCCGGATGTGGTCTTTGTTGTTGACGTGAATCGCGAGCGGTTGGCAGTGCGTGAGGCTAACAGGCTGGGAATTCCCATTGTGGCACTGGTAGACACCAACTGTGACCCCGAGCCGATTGATTATGTAATTCCGGGCAACGATGATGCTATCCGTGCCATTCGGTTGGTTACTACTAAGATGGCCGACGCAGTCATTGAAGGCCGTGGAGTATACGAAGCGAAGATTGCTGAGCAGGCGGTGATGGCTGCCAGAGCTGTTGAGGAGGTTGCGGAGGAAGAAGTTATCCCCTACCAGCCCGAAGAGCTATTTGTTGACGAAGAAGATCTACTGGAGGAGCAGTTCACTATCTCTGGCGATGACGAAGAAGACATCGAAGAGTAGCGGTTCTCGCCTTGCACTATATTTCCGATAGTTAGTAGGAGGATCTATTGATGGCAGTTTCCACCGATGATGTCAAACGGTTGCGTCAGGAGACCGGGGCTGGCATAATGGCTTGCAAAGAGGCCCTTGTCCAGGCGGGGGGGGATTTGCAGGAAGCGATAGCAGTGCTACGCAAAAAAGGTATAGAGGTCGCTGCCAAGCGGGAAGCAAAGGCGGCGGCCGAGGGCGTTGTGCAAGCCTATGTCCATGCCGGCGAGAAGATCGGTGTGCTGGTGGAGATCAATTGTGAGACTGATTTCGTCGCGCGTACGGATGACTTTCGTGATTTTGCTAAGAATGTCGCTATGCAAATCGCGGCAATGCAACCCCAATGGGTCTCGCCCGATGATGTTCCCGAAGAGGTGGTTGCCCGCGAGCGCCAGATTCTTACTGAGCAGGCCGAGGCCGAAGGTAAGCCGGCCCACATTGTTGAACAGATAGTCGAAGGCCGGTTGGAGAAGTTCTATGCTCGGAACTGTCTGCTACATCAGCCTTATATCCGTGATGATAGTATGACTATTGAGGATTTGTTGAACGATCTGCTGGCTAAGACTGGCGAAAGGATTGTTGTTCGGCGCTTCGTGCGCTACCAGGTAGGAGAGGAATTGCGTTGAGCTCTGCCGCCGATCATCGTTCGCAGTTCCATCGCGCTCTGGTGAAGCTGAGCGGTCAGTCGTTCAGTGGTGCGGGTAGCTTTGGTATAGATCGGAAAGCAGTTACAGCTATTGCTGAGGAAATTGCCGGCTGTGTAAATGACGGTCGCCAGATTGCTGCTGTGGTTGGAGCTGGTAATATCTGGCGAGGCGGGGAGGCGGCTGCCGCGGGAATGGACCGGGCTACTGCCGACTATGCGGGCATGGTTGCCACGGTGGTCAATTCACTGGTGCTGCAGGACGCACTGGAGCGGCTTGGCCTGGAGACACGGGTGCAGAGTGCCATTGAAATGCGTCAAGTTGGGGAGCCCTTCATTCGCCGCCGGGCTATTCGCCATTTGGAAAAAGGTCGTGTGGTCATCTTTGCCGCTGGTACGGGCAATCCCTTCTTTACTACCGACACCGCCGCAGTCCTGCGCGGAGCGGAGATCGGCGCTGAGGTCATAATTAAGGCTACCGATGTCGCCGGCGTCTATGACAAAGATCCGCATGAGTATGATGACGCGCGATTATTTGCTGCTATAGCTTATTTAGATGTTCTTAGTCAAGGCCTCAAGGTGATGGATTCGACAGCGATCTCGCTGAGTATGGACAATGAACTGCCCATTGTGGTCTGTGATCTAACCATTCCGGGCAATATTAGACGGGTGCTGGCTGGCGAGGCCGTGGGCACTTATGTCGGCGAGTGTAAGACGGTGTTCGCCGATGAGCAAGATAGAGTCTGAAATGCCCAAATTCCCAACTCTGCGGTAAGGAGGAGATTCTATGGATCGGCTCATTGCTGCCCACAAGCGCAGGATGCAGCAGACACTGGAGGCTTTTCAGAAGCAATTGGGGACCGTGCGAACCGGTCGGGCCTCACCAGCTATTCTCACGCCAATCAAAGTTGACTATTACGGCTCGAAGCTGCCTATTAACCAACTGGCTACTATATCAGTGCCCGAGCCCCGTCTCATTACCATCACTCCCTGGGATAAGTCCAGTCTGGAGGCCATAGAAAAGGCCATTATGACCTCCGATGTGGGACTCAGCCCCAGCAGTGACGGCAACGTCATCCGCTTGGTGCTACCGCCACTTACCGAGGAGCGTCGCGAAGAACTGGTCAAGCTCGTCCAGAAGATGGCCGAGGAGAGTCGGGTGCAGATCCGTAATATCCGCCGCGAGGCCAATGACGGTATCGACGCCATGGAAAAGAATGAGGGGCTTTCCGAAGACGAAGTCAGACGGGGAAAAGCCGAAGTCCAGGAGATGACGGACGAGTTCATTGAGAAGATAGACCAGGCAACCGAAGAAAAGGTCGCCGAGGTCAGGGAGATATGACAGCGTCTGTGCCCGATACCGTTGGGTACAAGCTGATGAGTGCTCGGCGCTTACTACGCACTGCAGATCAGCAAGTAGAAGTGGAGCAAACTGCCCCACCGCCGCCTCATCTGATCCCGACCGGCCTACTGCGGGTCATTCAGCAGCGCTGCCTCAGGCAGGATACTGTAAAGCTCATAGTTGCCCGGCAGATCTGTCTGGGCTGTTGCGAGGATGACGGAATAGGCTTTAGCAACGGCTCTTGAACAGCCAGCTATCGGGGGTGCTGTAACTGTTGTCAGAACCGACTACTAATCTGATAAATGGGCTGCCGGCGGATTGTAAGATTCCCGCGCACGTTGCCATCATAATGGATGGCAACGGGCGCTGGGCCGAGCAACGGGGACTCAATCGCATTGAAGGTCACTTTGAGGGTCGCAAGGCAGCGCGACGGGTGGTTGAGGCCTGCGGTGAGCTGGGCATCCCAGTGCTGTCACTATATGCCTTCAGCGTGCAAAACTGGCAGCGGCCCGGCCCTGAAGTTGAGGGGTTGATAGGACTGATTGAAACAGCGCTGCGTGAGGAACTGGATGCGCTTGTTACTAATGATGTCCGTTTTATTGCTTCGGGCCGTCGTGCCGAGCTACCTGAGTCCTTACGCCGTATCCTTGATGAGGTGGAAGAAGATACTGCTGATAATCAGGGACTGATTCTGAACTTATTGGTTAACTACGGAGGGCGAACCGAAATCATTGACGCCGCCCGCGCCCTGGCCCAGGAAGTGGCAGCAGGCGATATTTCACCAGCAGATATAGATGAGCAGCTCTTCGCCGAACATCTATATGCACCGGAACTGCCAGACCCAGATCTAATAATTCGTCCCGGCGGGGAGATGCGCCTTAGCAATTTTCTGCTGTGGGAGATCGCCTATGCCGAGCTGGTCGTGATGCCCGTACTCTGGCCCGATTTTACGGCTGCCCACCTCATTGCTGCTATTAAGGAATACAATACCCGCCAGCGGCGTTTCGGTCGCGTTCCCGCCAGTGATGATCAGTAATCCTGTTTGGACAAGGAGGCCGGATCTTTATGCGTACCGCACCAGTTGTTGGATTAGTTGTCTTGCTCGCTGTGACTGTGATAGTTAATGGAGCGTGGGCGGGGGACCCCGAAGAATATGTTCTCTATGGCAGTTATGAGGACGTCCCCTCAGTGGGCTGGTGGCCGGCAGATGCAAGTGGGATAGTAGCAGTTGGCGGAATCGAGTTCTTCACAATACCCGGCAATGGGGGTGGGGTTACTCTCCCGGTTCGTGCCGAGATTGTTGATGCTCGCATCGCCGAGATTCTCTCTGACGGCATCATTGGCCCGGTCTGTGTCGGCGATGTCCGCGGCCAGCCTACTATCTATGTAGCCGAGTATCGCCTCATTACCGTCTACGACGAGGATGCGGTCAATGCTGGAGCCGCCTCCGCCCAGGCCTTAGCGGAAAAGTGGGCGCAGTCGGTGGCCGAGGCTCTGCCCCAGGTTCTGCCCAGTCCCTATGCTGCTCACCCCACCCGCCGCCAGTGGCGCGGTGTGGAGAATTAGCGGATTCAGAGGCCCGTGGTGCGGCTGGAGGAGCTGGGTGAATTTGGCCTGATCGCCAGGATCGCTGATGCTGTCGGCATGGCACAAAGGCCCGTGGTTGTTGGCATCGGCGACGATGCGGCGGTGCTGGAAGTCTCTGCTGACGGTTATTTGCTGGTTACCACAGATGCCTGCTTAGAAGGTCAGCATTTCCAGCGACGATGGCTGACTGCGGTGCGGATCGGCCAGCGGGCGACGGCTGCTGCACTCAGTGATATAGCGGCGATGGGTGGCGAGGCCCTCGCCGTTTTTGTCTCGGCGGGCTTGCCCCCGACAGAAGAAGCCGCCTTCGCTGAACAAATTATCTGTGCAATACACGAGACTGCCACCGAGTATGGTGCTACTTTGGCGGGCGGAGATACTTTCGCCAGCGCTCAGGGAATATGTCTGGACGTCGTAGTAATAGGGCAGGTACAACAGCCGTGGCTGCGCAGCACTGCTCAACCCGGCGATGTCCTGCTGGTAACGGGGACGTTGGGTGAGGCCGCCGCTGCTCTGCACCTACTGAGAACCAACCGAGTTGAGAATGCTGACGGGCTGCCGCCGGCGCTGCGCCAGCGATTTACCCGACCTGTTCCGCGTTTTGCTGTCGCTCGGTGCCTCCAACACTTGCCCCAGCCACCCTGCGCTATTGATATTAGCGACGGACTGGTTCAGGATGCTGCCCACATCGCCCAGGCCAGTGGGGTTGCTCTGACTATTCAGGCGGACCGTATCCCTGTTGGGGAGGCCTGCTATCAAGTGGCGACAGAGGTGGAGGCTGATGCGCTGCACTGGGCGCTGACCAGCGGGGAAGAATATGAGCTGTTGCTGGCGATACCGCGGAACCTGGTTGAACAGATCCGTGCCCTGACCGAGGCCGAGGGCGTAGAATTGACCGAAA
>JALGTS010000029.1 GCA_029821255.1 Candidatus Zipacnadia bacterium | reverse complement strand
CCTGCTCTGGCTTTGGTTTCTCCACGACATTGCTAACTATCAGCCTCCCCTCCATCTCTCCGGCCACAGCAATAACGCCGTAACTGCTGGCCCTTGCGGCGGAGATGCGCTGTACCCCCAGCGTGGCGACTGCCGGGCTTGCCTGGTGAGCATCAATCAGTCGTTGGAGAAAAGCGCTTTGCTCCGAGACTATTACACTGTCACCCAGGGCTACAACAAAATCCTCGTTGCCGACGAAGTGCTGGCTGCAGGCCACTGCTGCGCCCAAGCCCCTGGGCGGGTTCTGGCGAGTGAAATAGATGGTAGTACGGCTGCTGTCAAACTCGGTGAGCCATGGAGGGCAATCCGATTCAGGCAGTCGGCCTTGCTGAGGATCCAGGTGAACCTCCAATGCTGATTTGTCAGGGCCGGTAATTACTAAAATCTCGCTAATCCCCGTGGCGGCCAGTTCCTGGATGACCTGATCAATGGCTGGGTAGGGGCCGACCGGCATCATCTCTTTGGGCTGGGCTTTGGTCAGGGGGTAGAGCCGTGTGCCCCGCCCGGCTGCCGGCACGACCGCTTTCCGAACGCAATTAGTATGACTCATAGCGGTGGAGGTCAGCTGTTAGCGATATTTTAGCCCAGCAGTAATCATATATAATATATGTATATGGTAAAAAAATGGAGCCGGCGATCAGACTCGAACTGATAACCTGCGGATTACGATTCCGCTGCTCTGCCAGATTGAGCTACGCCGGCTAACCCGACCTCAACTAATAGAAAAGTTGGTGGCCAGACCCAGAATCGAACTGGGGACACACGGATTTTCAGTCCGTTGCTCTACCAACTGAGCTATCTGGCCACCTCACCACTTGCCACTGCTATTATACGGTCGTTACATTGCCGTTATGCTATCGCTGGGCTGGTGTTGAGCTGCCCTTGTGTTGCCGTAACTTGGTGGGCGGAGCAGGACTCGAACCTGCGACTTCCTGCGTGTAAAGCAGGCGCTCTCGCCATCTGAGCTATCCGCCCCGTCCGCCTACGCTGCAGCTTTTGGTGGCCCCAACGGGATTCGAACCCGTGCTGCCGCCTTGAAAGAGCGGAGTCCTAGGCCTCTAGACTATGGGGCCATTCCCCTTCGCAGCGAGACAACGCTACCCGTTGTCCTGGTGGGCCGTGCAGGAATCGAACCTGCGACCCTCGGATTAAAAGTCCGATGCTCTGCCAACTGAGCTAACGGCCCGACTTTGCACAATACTCCCGAAGAGAGTAAGTGTTTGTTGACAGCTTCTTATCATAACTGATAGCCGGGCAATTGTCAAACCTATGAGCGGTTACCAGCAAGATTATGGTGAGACAGTGGGCGGCGCTGCTATGATAATGAGTCTACGTACGCCGGCCATCGCTCACCGGGATGTCTCGTTTCAAGGGGGCATGCTGTACCAAGCTTTTACCGCTCGTATGGCTCGAGTTTGGGCTCAACCGCGAACCTCTGAAAGCGCGGATATTTGGGTAGCTTCGGTGGATATTCCTTGCGGGGTACGATCAAGGGCTGGGCATATTCCAGAAACGCCTCGGTTACCCCGTTCTGCTCGTCGTTGATATATTCGTCGGGCAGGTAACGTGTCTGTCCGGCCACGCTGCTCAGCGAGGTGGTCTCGCACTCAAACTCGTAGGGATCATTGTTCTTACGCTGGATGGTGATCATCACGTCGGTCTCCCCGCGGCACGCACGCCGTACTGCGTCATCCCCCACTGCGTAAGCTATATCCAGATCCACTTGGGATTGCGCCAGCGCGAAACTGCGCTGCATATTGCCCAGCCGGTCGAACCGGCAGCGCACACCCAGTTCCTCTTCAACCATATCGGCCAGCGCCTGGCCAACGCCTCCCAGCCGGGCATGCCCGAACTCATCGACCTTTTGCGAGGTCGTTGCTATCTCGGATTCAGCAAACGCAAAGCCCTCGGAGACAGCAATCACCAGATAGCCATACTCGTCATAAACGCTATGACAGTCGTCCAGGAATTTATCAGGATTGACCGTCACCTCCGGTACATACACCAGGTGAGGGCCATCCATAGGTTCATTGCGGCCTAGGGCAGTGGCAGCCGTCAACCAGCCGGCATTGCGCCCCATAATCTCAACTACCTCACAGTTGCCGAAGGCCTCGGCGTCGCAGGAGACATACTGCACTGCCGCAGCCGCGAAGCGTGCCGCGCTGCCAAAGCCCGGACAGGTGTCAGTCAGGACCAGGTCATTGTCAATGGTCTTGGGGATGCCAATGATATTCATCTCCCAGTCGTAGGACTTGGCTATCTCCGCCAGAGAGTGGCAGGCCGACTGCGAGTCGTCGCCCCCAATGTAGAAGAAATAGCGAATATTGTGGGCCATAAATACCTTCATTGCTCGCTCCAGGTCGGCCTCATTAGGCTTGATACGGCTGGTACCTAATGCTGCGGAGGGCCGGTACTGGATCTGCTCTACTAGCTCGTCATTTTCTCTGAACAGGTCAATGAAGCGTTCGTGTAGTACGCCATCCATGCCATGCAGAGCACCGTAGAGCTGTCGTATCTGCGGCATCTCTCGGGCAGCTTCAATTGCTCCTACCAGGCTGGCGTTGATAACCATGGTCGGTCCGCCCGATTGTCCGATTGCAGCATTCCCTTCCAGAGCCATATTGTATCATCCTTTCTCATCGGTTAGTGTTGTGTTTGTTTTGTAGCGACTTTGCGGAATGTCTATTATTCGCGAGCAGGAAAGAGAATTCCTTCTGGATAGATGAAGTCGGTGTTGGAATTCTTACATTCCGTAGACTAGACCCAGCATTGTTTCTCCCACCTGGTGGAGTGCGTTGGGGTCGCAGTGTTCGGGGGTGTCGTCAACTGTATGCCAAACCGGGGGAGCGAAGTCAATGATGTCAACGGCGGGGATGCCGAGGGTGTTAATGAAGGGCAGGTGATCATCGATGATGCCGGCCTGTGAGCTGCGCTCAAAGGCACTATGCCCCAAGAACTCGGCGATATCCCAAATATGATCCACCAATTGAGCGGCAGCGGCCTGAGAGTATGGCTCAATGCGCAGGTTGAAGTAGTCATTAGGGCTCTGAGCAGGGCCGACAACATCGGCCGGCTCTTGCTGCCTCTGCCCCCCGACCAGATCGAGCACAATCACGCGGTCGGGTAATTCAATCTGGGTCGGCCAGTTGTGGGCCATATAATCTGACCCGATACAAAATCCCATGTAGGGCAGGCTGCTGCCAGAGTGGCCGGAGTCTTCTGCATCAAAAAAGGCCAGGTAGACAGGACGGGGCGGGGGCTTTTGGGCGAATATGCGAGCCAATTCCAGCAGGATCGCCACTCCTGAGCCGCCGTCGTTGGCTCCGGGCACCGGTTGATCGCGGAGAGCAGGGTTGGGATCTTCATCCGCCACGGGGCGGGTATCCCAGTGGGCGCCGATCATAGTAATTGTCCCGGATGCTTCCGCCGCGAAGACAGCGATCAGATTAGTAAAACTGTAGGGACCACCGAAGGGGGTCGTTGCTTTGAACGGCTGTTGAATTACCTCGTCGGCTAAGGGGGTGAGAGTGGCGATCATCCATTCAAGTTGGGCCTGGTGGCCGGGCGAGCCAGGCATCCGCGGGCCAAAGTTGCACTGCTGCTCAATATCAGCGAATGCTCGATCGGCATCAAATTCGGGCAACTCTATGGGAACAACGTCGTTCTGACTGTCTCCGCCGCTGCCGTATGAAGTGCATCCTGCAATCAGGACGGCTACAGTCAGCAGCAATAGTCGCATGGTAGAATGCTTTATCCGCAAGATACTGGTGCTGCTCGCCATCGGTTCTCTCCTTGGTATTAGGGCTTGATCTGCCGAACTAATACGTAAACTCTGGCCACAGCCTCTTTTCTTCCCCGCATAGCTCTATGCCTGTGGCACAGGGGTGGGCCCGCTCGTCTCTTTGCCCACAGGCAGATAACAGACAGATAGTTGACAGTATACCACACAAGTCGTACAATTAACACTGTTAGACTGAGACTGTAGCACTATGCCTCTTTTTGCTGGGTGGGGGAGAGCAGATGAGGGTATCCTCTCAGGCGCGGCTGATGATGGAGACGAGGCCAGGATACACGAGCCGTGGCGCTCAGCAGGTCAGATTGCCGCGTCGTCTGGGCTGGCTGGGGATTGCCCTGGCGTCTGGGGTGATAGGTGCTGGCAGTGGGTTGCTGTTTGCGAGGGAGGTTACGCACCAGCTGTCACTGCCCGTAATTGTGGTTGCGGTTGTTGGTGGCGCCGGCTTAGGTTATCTGCTACTGGCGATTTGCCGTGCTTTAGTGCGTGCGCTTTCTGCCTGGTGGTATCGCATACGTCAGCAGCAATTAACCAGAATGTTTCAGCGCAGTCTTGCGCTTGCGGTTGAGGACCTGCGCAGCCGTTCCTCCGATCCGGAAGCCCTCACGGATCTGGCGATTGCTCTCTATCTGTGTGGCGACAACGAAGAGGCCCTTTCTTGTTTGGAGCAACTGCCCAAGCTTGGAGATGGCCCTGACACACGCTCCCTTAATGTCTTGGCGGCTGTGCAGGCAGCTCGTGGCCACTGGCAAGAGGCGATTGAGGCCCTGTTAGCCTCCTTGCGGTCTGCCCCTAATAAGGATGACCCCTCTGCTGCTAATGTGGCAACTCTATTGGCTCAGCTACCAGAGGATTGGTCCGGGGAGCAAGCGCTGTATGATGCGGTAGCCTCACTGGATGCCCGGGCCCTGAATAATATTGCCGCGCGTGCGATTAAAGCAAAAAACACCTCCACCGCACTGGATGAGCTGCACCAGTCCCTTAAGGAAAGGCCTAACTACCCCCACGCACTGGCTAATCTGGGGGTGCTTGAGTGCTACCAAGGTAAGTTGCAAGATGCTGCCAGGCACCTCGACGCCGCAGCACGCTTAGGGGATAATGCTCCCGATTTTCTAAGTAACCTTGGCGGGGTCTTGGCGATGGGCGGCGACCTGAAGGGTGCTGAGTACATACTTAGATTGGCTCGGAGGTTTAATCCCGAGCATCCCGCGGCCACGGTCAACCAAGGGTGCCTGTATGTGGCTATGGGTCGATACGAATCTGCCCTCCAGTGGTTGTCTGATCAGTACGAGGACAAGCTGGTTGGTATGGTTGCCTGGTATGCTAAGGCCCTGGCCCATGCTGGTCTTGGGGCGTATGACACCGCGGAAGAGTATGTCCGCCAAGCCTACGATATTGATCCCGACGATCCCGAGGTAGCTACCACTCTGGGGACTATACAGTGGCAGTTAGGCAAATACTCCCAAGCACGCCAGTTGTTTGAAACGGTCCAAGCGCACAGTCCCGAGCGAGTTGCCGCCCGGCTTAATCTGGCCCGTGGTGAAATTGCTGACGGTCATTCGCGCCAAGCATTGGAGATCCTTCGCCAACTGCGTGAGGAGCGTGGGGATGACTGGCAACTGACCTTTGATACAGGGGTAGCCCATTTGCTGTCAGCCGTTGCCTACAACAAGGATGACGCCACCCGTACTGAGCAGTTGCTGTTTGCCAGCGCCTTGGATATGGCTATTGAGGCCTTTGAGGCATGCGCCGAGACGGCCAGTGATATCGCCGGCGAAGCTCATTTCAATCTGGGATTAGCCTACTACCTTCGTAATGATTACGAGCTGGCGACTGACCATTTTTTGAAGGCAGCCCGACTGCTTCCCCCGGATTCTGTGACCAATTTCTGCATTGGTACAGTACTTGCACTCGCTGCACAGAAGGCCCAAGAGCAGCATGAAACACGCCCTGGCGTGCTAACCTCGCAGGCGGCCGGACTGTTCAAAAAGGCCCAGATTCAATTGCAGAAAGCGGCTGAGGCCGAGAGGCCTACAGCGGACGTCTTCTGCAATCTGGGACTTGTCTGCTATCGGCTGGGCGACCATGAACGGGCCGCTAACGCCTTTCGCCGCTTTTTGCAAATGGCACCGGGGGCCGAAGCTAACAATAATGTTGCACTGGTTTACGCACAACAGGGCCACGAAGCCTACCGCCGTGCCGAACAGAGTCACTGGCTACCTGATGCGCGCAAAAAGAGCCTTAAGGTTGAAGCACAAAGCATGTTCTCGCGGGCCATTCACTACTTTTACCAAGCCCTGCGGACGGAAACCCTCAATCCTGTACTGCACTGCAACGTTGGCTTGGCTTATATGCTCCGGAACCAGCGTCATGATGTCGAGCGCGCTATGGATCACTGGCAGCAGATGCGTGAGGCCGGTGGGGCCTGGGCGGCGCAACAGTTCCGGAGTATGATGGAAGTTGTTGACGGCAAGGAAACTGCTAAGGTTCGGTTCTTGGATTCCGAATTGGAGATGCACCCGATAGATGTGGCAGCGGCCATAATTGGCTTGCCCCCACTACTGGGTGAAGTGAAATACGTGGTTTTACCCGTGATGGATGCCGGCCAGTGGCAACTGCCAGCGGTGGACTCGCGGGTGCAGGCCGCAGTGGTGCTGCGCAATCGTCTGATTAGTGTCCGTGGTCGTATGCAGGCCCTGGCTGAATGAGTGCATTTGCCGGATTGCCCTTGACTGGCTGGAGAGGACAGCATTGTCAACGTCAACACGTCGCTAAGTTACGGATCTCGGCAAGCAGCTCCTGAGCTGCCTGCGATATCTTAACGCGGCGCAGCACTTCCCCATGCCGGAAGATGACTCCGTAATCACCGCTACAGGCCAGGCCGATGTCAGCCTCTTTCGCCTCGCCTGGCCCGTTGACCTCACAGCCCATTACTGCCACAACAATTGGCCTGTCAATCTCTTGGAGCGCCTCCTGAACCTGCTCGGCGATAGGGCGTAGCTCCACCTTGCAGCGGCCACAGGTGGGACAGGAGACAAGTTGCGGTCCTGAAATCATGCTCAGCGACTGTAAAATGGCCCGACCTGCGCGCACTTCCTCTACTGGGTTGTCAGTTAGGGAGACCCGTAGGGTGTCGCCGATGCCTTCAGCTAACAACAGCCCCAGGCCGACTGCCGATTTAGCTACCCCGGCAGTACCAAAGCCTGCCTCGGTGATGCCCAGGTGCAGCGGCACATCGCTTTCGCGCGCAAACATGCGATTAGCGGCAACCATGGTGGACACACTGGACGCCTTGATAGATACTACAATATCAAAGAACCCCAGATTTTCAGCCCGCTGGACGCTGCGCAGGGCGCTTTCGCAGAGGGCCTCGGCAGTAGGGTGACCGTACTTTTCGCGTAGATCCTGCTCCAGCGAGCCAGCATTGATGCCCAGGCGCACAGGAATACCGACCTCGCTGGCAGCCTCCAGAACTGCCCCCAGGCGGCGGTCGTCGCCGATATTGCCCGGATTGATGCGGATTTTGGCGGCACCCTGCTTGATTGCCTCCAAAGCCAACCGATAATCGAAGTGGATGTCGGCGACGATTGGCACTGGACTGCTTGCCGTTATCTGAGCAAAGCCATCGAGTACTTGCTGCGAGGGGACGGCGACGCGTACAAGCTGCGCACCGGCAGCAGCTGCGGCCTGAACCTGGCTAATGGTGGCCTCGGCGTCAGCGGTATCGGTCTTAGTCATAGTCTGGACAGAGACTGGCGCTCCTGCCCCGATGATCACTTCACCGACGCGCACTGCCCGCGTAGCTCTGCGCTGTGGCGGAAAGTCGGTTGCTTGTGGGGCGCTATACATCAGCAGTTCACTGATTCACACAGTAGATGTCAACGCCGGTGATCTGTCCTAAGGAGTTCCGTACAGCCACAGATTGATCACATCTTTGGTCAGCAGCCAGGCAAACAGCAATAGTACCAAGAATATTCCGACCAGGCGAATGGCCATTTCGGGCTTCGGGCGGATGCGTCGGCGAATGATGCCTTCGTAGCCAATTAGGACGATATGAAAGCCATCAAATGGTGGTATTGGAATAAGATTGATGACTGCCAGGTTCGCGCTGATGATACCCCCCAGTGATAGTACCGCCGCCCAGCCAGCTTGGGCTTGCTCAGCGGTCATCGCCATAATCCCGATGGGGCCGGCTGGCTCAGCGGTGATCTTACGGGCTATCATCCCCTGCACCGACTCAATGACCATCACCACTGCGGCATAGGACTGCTGGGCTCCCAACGCCAGCCCCTGGAGGATACCGACACGCTGCGTTGGCGGAGTGAGTAGGACACCGATTCGCCCAATCTTGCGGTGAGGCGCATCCAACTGCCCCGCTACTGTTATTGTTTCTAATCTTCCCCAGGTCGCGTCGGCATGGACAGTAAGATTAACCCTTCTATTATCGCGTATCACCGTCAGTTCTACCTGTGCGTTTGGCCGCAGCGACAGATAGCGAACCAGTGCTGTCTGGTCAAGTGGCTCAAAAGTCAGGCCCAGCCGCTGACGGGCCAGTGTGATAGCCTGGTGAGGGCTAAATTGCCCCTCCTCTGGTATCCGTGGTAGCTGGACAGTCACAATTGCGGCAAGTAGGCTGTCTGCTCCGGGATCCATTGCGCCTATCTGGATATTATCGGTCTCAGCTTGTTGCAGAACTTCAATAAGCTCTGTAGGGACGGCGACATCTTTGCTGTTGGCGGTGAGTATCAGATAGCCCGGGGTGATGCCAGCTTTAGCAGCCGGCGAGCCGGGCTCCACACTTGCTACTTGCAGGCTATGTCGGTTGCCGTCGACAGCTATGATCTCATCGCCTACTTGTACACCTGCGGCTTCTGCCGGTGTCCTTGACATCACTTTGCCAACTATCACTTCCCGGCTGCCT
>JALGTS010000028.1 GCA_029821255.1 Candidatus Zipacnadia bacterium | reverse complement strand
TCAATAAAAACGATGGCCGTCCAGATCCCGAGGCGCAAGATCATCCGAAAAATCGCCGTCAGGCGGTAGTAGGCAGGTATTGAGGTTGGGTCTCGAAGGGATTGGCCAGAAACGCTTGCAGCCAAAAATAGCCCGCCATTATCAAGCATATCAGGATGCCCACCCACAGCACGTTGCTGCCCATCAAATACAGAGCAAAGACGGTCAGACCAGTAGTTTGGTCAAAGAAGGCAGCAGAGGCCCATAGCACGGCTCCATTAACTACCCCCAGCAAGAAGTTGCGTGGCGACAGCTACAGCTTAGTCTGTTGCTCAGCCATAATAAAAAGCCGCAATCACAGCTGCAAAGAGTCGTTGAACAACATAGTTGGAAAACTGCTTAATCCGGCACGGGTAAAGCAACAATTTGACCATTAGCCAACCCGGCTATCACCTGCCCGCCAGTAGCTACCAGGGAACCGATTACCGGCTGGCTTAGTCTCCAGCACCGACGAATGTGGCCCGTCTGCCGACTTATGGCAAAGACTCGTCCGGCTACCGTCCCGACATACAGGTAACGGTCGTCGGCAGCGAGGCCCGCAACGAGCGTCTCATTTATTGTTTGCCTCCACAACTCCTTGTTGGTTTTCAGATCCGTTGCCACTACCCTTCCGTTGCTGCTGGCTACATAGATCCGCCGTCCCTCCACTACCAGACGCAGCCGCAGCAGGCCACCCACCTCAATAGTTCGCCAGTCCTGGGGTTTACGCACATCCAGTATGTACTGACGACCGTCATCACAGCCAACGCTCACGGTATGATCATCTATGGCCAACGCTGGTCCCATCACTGCGGCTTCTGTACCGACCATGAAGAGCCTTCTGCCTGTCCCCCGGTCTATGCCTACCAGGCGGCCAGTGGTGGTACCCACAACTACTACTCGGCCAGCGAGAGCCGCTGCCCCGCCAATTCCTCCCCCACAGTCCGTTCTCCAGATAAGCGCACCTGTAGGCAGGTCCAGACAATACAGATAGCCGTCGGCGGAACCGATCAACACCTGTTCGTGGTCTATAAGTGGCCGAGTTTGCACCGGTCCTCCTGTCCGGTACTTCCAGCGCACATTACCAGTTTCTATAGACAGAGCCTGGATATTAAAGTCATGACTGCCGACAACCAGCAAATCGGAGCTGATAGCCGGAGCGGCCGAAAAGGCAAATGGTAGATTATATTCCACCAGCCCAGCCTCTTTTCCTGTAATAAGCTGAAGTGTGCGCACTGCTCCACTCGACCAGGCGACAAACAACTTGCCAGCATCTGCTGTAAAGTAAGGCACACCGCAGAAAAGTGGGCAGTATCGCCACACCACTGGCTGACGGCTCGGCAAAGCTACCACTATTATAAGAAACACCGCCGCCAGCATAACAATACTACCGATAATGGCCCGGCGTACATTAGTTTTGCGCCGCCGGCGGCGTTGCCAGCGGCTGCGGTAATCAATCATAACAGCTTTCCCTCACACCGGCTCGATATGCCGATTATAACACACCCCCGACTCACAGGCAATCAGTAGGTAGCAGATAACCCAATCAAGAGAAGCGATCAGCCCACAGTTGAAAGAGGCCTGGAGGTGTTGTATAATAAGACGCTAAGTAATCCAGATACACTGCAGCAAGGGCGCTGCCTGAGATGCGTCCCCATGCTGCTGTTTTCCGAGGAGACTGTTGTGATGAGTAGCCAAGATCTATACCTCGGGATTGACGTTGGCTCGGTGAGCGTCAATCTCGTAGTTATAGATGCACAGGATAACATAATAGAAGAGCAATATATCCGTCACCACGCCCACCCTATGCAGAGGGCTGCTGAGGCGATCCAGCAGGTCGTAGATAACTACGGACGCGAGCGCATCTGCGGGCTGGCCGCCACCGGCAATGGGGGACGAACCGTGGTGCGTATATTAGGCGGCGACTTTGTCAACGAGGTAGTGGCTCAAGCCACCGCCAGCCGGCGGCTCTTCCCCGAGGTTAAGACGGTCATTGAAATCGGCGGGGAAGACTCTAAGCTGATCTTTATCGAGAACTCACAGCAAAAGGGCAGCGGTGAGGTAGCCGACTTTGCTATGAATGCCGCCTGTGCAGCGGGCACCGGTTCATTTCTGGATCAGCAAGCCTCACGGTTGGGGCTGGATATTGAGGAGTTTGGCCAACTGGCCCTGCAGTCGGAGCATCCCCCCCGGGTAGCTGGTCGCTGCAGTGTCTTTGCCAAGACCGATATGATCCACCTTCAGCAGAAGGCCACTCCTGAGCACGACATCGTCGCTGGTCTCTGCTTTGCGCTGGCTCGCAATTTCAAGAGCACCGTCGGGTCGGGCGTCGACATTACGCCACCTCTGGCCTTTCACGGTGGACTGGCCGCTAACCCCGGCATGGTTCGCGCCATTAAAGAGGTCTTTGAGACCGATGATGACCAGCTCGTCATCCCTGAGCACTTCGCGGCGATGGGAGCAATCGGGGCAGTATTTAAAGCGCGTGAGAGTGGCATTCAGATGCCTGACCTGGACAAGTTGGAGGAGTTACGCTGCTACCAGGTTCACGCAGGCGACGAGAAGGACCTCGAGCCATTGAGTATAGAGAAGTCAACTATTGAACCCTCGCGGCTGGTTACCCCCACTGTCGCGCCTGGCCAGAAGATACCCGCCTACCTGGGGGTTGACATCGGCTCAATCAGCACCTGTCTGGCGGTCATTGACACCGACACCAACGTGCTGGCTAAAGAATACCTGATGACAGCAGGGCGTCCGCTGGAGGCGGTCCAGGAGGGCCTGCGCCGCATAGGCGAAAAATATGGTGACATCTTCGACATTCGTGGTGTGGGAACAACCGGATCGGGCCGCTACTTCATCGGCGATGTCATCGGCGCTGACATCATTAAGAACGAAATCACCGCCCACGCCCGCGGTGCTTTACAGATCGCGCCAGACGTAGACACCATCTTTGAGATTGGCGGCCAGGACAGCAAGTTCACCAGCCTGCAGGAGGGCACCGTAGTGGACTTTGCCATGAACAAAGTCTGCGCCGCAGGAACCGGTTCGTTTCTGGAAGAGCAGGCGGAACGGCTGGACATCTCCATTAAGGACGAGTTCGCCGACCTGGCCTTTAAGTCGCAGGCACCTGCCAACTTGGGCGAGCGCTGCACCGTCTTTATGGAGACGCAGGTCACTCGCCACCAGCAGTCCGGCGCTATTAAAGAGGACATCTGTGCCGGCCTGGCCTATTCCATCGTTTTCAACTACTTGAACCGCGTTGTTGAACACGGGCGTATTGGCGATCGTATCTTCTTTCAGGGAGGAACAGCACTCAACCGCGCAGTGGTCGCTGCCTTTGAAAAGGTTACCGGCAAGCCAATAATCGTGCCTCCAGACAACGAAGTTATTGGCGCAATCGGCTGTGCACTCCTGGCTATGGACGAAGATACTGGCGCCGGTAGCAATTTCAAGGGCTTTGGCCTTTCGGAGCTTTCTTATGAAATGGAATCATTCATCTGTAAGGACTGTCCCAATGAATGCGAGATCAACAAAGTCACCATCGAAGGGCAAGAGCCGCTGTTCTACGGTAGCCGCTGTGGAAAATATGATGTAAAGAAGCAGAAGAAACCCAGGGTAGGACCGGATCTCTTCAAAGAGCGCGAACGGATGCTGATGAATGCTTATCAGCCGCCCCGGGCACTGCCGCCCGATGCCCCTCGTGTGGGTATACCACGCGCTTTGGAGTTTCACGAGCTTTATCCACTGTGGCACGCTTTCCTGACCGAGCTGGGCTGTGAAGTAGTACTTTCTTCGCCTACCAATAAGCACATCATTGATCGGGGTGTGCAGCATTCAGTAGTGGAGACCTGCTTCCCGATGAAGTTAATGCTGGGCCACACCCTTGATGTACTGGACAAGGGCATTGACTATATTTTCCTGCCCAGTGTCATTAACCTGGCAAAGAAGGACCCGGGGATGACCGATGCTTTTCTCTGCCCATACTCACAGAGTGTAGCCTACACTTTGGAAGCAGCCATCGACTTCGCGGCCCAGGGAGTAAAGGTGCTCAAGCCGGTGGTCTACCTATCGCTGGGGCGTAATCACATGATAAAAGCGCTTACCAAGGTAGCCGAGGAATTAGGCAGAACCAAGCGGGATGTTACCCGGGCAGTGGACGCAGGCCTGCAGGCGCTGGCGAAGTTTGAGGCTGGCTGTCAGGCGCGCGGCCGTCAGGTTCTGGCCGAGCTCGACCCCAACCAGATAGCGATCGTGCTGGTCAGTCGCTCCTACAACGGCTGTGATCTGGGCGCCAACCTGCAATTGCCCAAGAAACTGGCCGATTTGGGCGCGTTGGCTATCCCAATGGACTTCCTGCCTCTGGAGGAGGTCCGCCTACCCCGTGATTGGTTCAACATGTTCTGGGGCTATGGTCAGAAGATCCTCTCGGCTGCCGAGATAATCGCCAACGATGATCGGCTACACTCAATCTATCTGACTAATTTTGGCTGCGGACCAGATTCGTTTTTGATAAGGTTCTTCCATGAGCGGTTAGGGACAGAGCCGTCTCTGACTATCGAAATTGACGAACACAGTGCCGACGCCGGGATGATCACCCGTTGTGAGGCCTTCTTAGATAGTCTACGCTCGACTCGGAATCGCCGATTTGAAAGAGGGCGCCAATTCCGCCCATTGACCATTGAGCCAGCTACAGACCGCACCATTCTTATCCCTAATATGAGCGCCCATGCTTATGCCTTGGCAGCGGCCATCCAGGCGTGCGGAGTAAATGCTGAGGTTTTACCTGAGCCTGATGACGAAACCGTCTACTGGGGACGCAAATATACCTCCGGCAAAGAATGCTTCCCCTGCATTGTGACGACCGGCGATATGGTCAAATATACTCGGCGCAATGACTTTAGCCGCGACAAGGTGGCCTTCTTTATGGGTGGCTCAGGCGGTCCTTGTCGCTTCGGCCAATACAATGCCCTACAGCGGATGGTATTGGACGACATCGGTTATCCGGACGTGCCCATCTACGCCCCCAATCAGGCCAGCAACTTCTTTAAGGACCTCGGAATTGTTGGAAACAACCTGCTCCGGCCCGCCTGGCGGGGCATCGTCGCCATTGACTTGCTCCACAACGCCCTACTGGAGACGCGCCCCTATGAGATCGAACCGGGCAGCGCTGAAACGGCCTTCTGGCGGGGAGTGGAACGGGTCACCGAGGCAATCCGCCAACATGGCGACATCACCGAAGCAGTAGTTCGCAGCATTGCCGAGTTCAAAGAGCTTCCCGTTGACCGCTCGGTGCCCCGGCCCTGTATCGGATTAGTCGGCGAATTCTACATCCGTGCCAACCGCTTCAGCAACCAGGATCTCATCAGGAAGATTGAGGCGCTCGGGGGCGAGGTGTGGACGGCACCAGTCAACGAATGGTTCCTGTACCGTAATTTCCGTCGGGGAATGCGGGCAAGGCTTGACCGACAATGGGGGCTATGGTTGAAGAATCTGCTGGTTGACCGAATAATGCAAAAAGACGAACACCAACTCGCGGCCGCCTTTGACGGTTTCCTACGTAACGCCAAGGAACCCTCTACCACAGAAGTCCTCGTAATGGCCTCACCCTACGTGCACTGCAGCTTTGAAGGTGAGGCGATAATGACGGTGGGTAAGGCGGTGGACTTCGCCCAAAAGGGTCTTAGCGGGATAGTGTCGGTTATGCCCTTCACCTGTATGCCGGGCACCATCTCTCACGCAATCCTGAAGAAAGTGCGCCGTGACTACGGCAATATTCCCTTCCTCAATATGGTCTACGACGGCGATGAGCAGGCTACTACCCAGACGCGTCTGGAAGCCTTTATGTATCAGGCGCATGAATATATGAACAAACGAGTCCAGCAGCCCCAACCTGTCGCCCCGTAGGCACTGGCAATCAGCATCACAGCAATAGTCGGAGGATTCATTGCCACACACAGCGCCACGCAAACCGGCCCTCTACCTGCCCAGCGGCTTCACTGCCTGGGAGACGGTAGTGATAGTGACCCTATTGGTTGCCCTGGCCTTTTTACTGATGAGGTTGACCGTCTCCGGGACGGCTACTGATCAGCGGCGACTCACTGTTACCCGCCTTGAGGCCGTTGCTGATGCCCTGGCCAAATACGCACTTGACAATAATGGATATTTCCCCACTACCAAACAGGGCTTAGCTGCTCTACTTGAGTGCCCAACTGCGCCACCGGTGCCTCGCAACTGGCGGGGGCCGTATTTGGACGACCCTGAGGTGATAAAGGATGCCTGGGGAAGGGAGTTTCTTTACACCACACCCGGGTTCGGGGATCCGCCTCGGCCCTATGATCTGAAGAGCCTCGGCGCCGACGGTGCTGAAGGCGGCGAAGGGCCTGATGCCGACTTATCATACTGGGACCGCACCACACTGCTGCCTTAAATTCCGCTACTCCTCCTCGCTCGCCCGCACCAGCAGTACGGGGACGTCGGCGTAGCGCAGAACGCGGTCAGCCACGCTACCGTAGACCCAGCGGCCCAATCCGGAGCGGCCATGCGTGGACATCACGACAAGCGTTCGGCCCACCTCTCCGCAGTAGCGGATGATCTCATCGGCAACGTTACCCTGTCGGACAGCGATAGTGCAGCGCAGCCCCTCGGCTTCCACTCGCGCCTGAATACCCCTCAAGTAGTCCTCGGCCACCTGCTTCTGGGCCTCCCAGTCAAAGGCGCTGCCAACGGCTTGCACCAGTCCATCGTCCAACACCGGCACCACCGACAACAGCTCAACGACCGCATCCATATGCTGGGCAATAGCCACCGCATGGGGCAGAGCTTGCTCAGCCAGCTCGGACTGATCTAGCGTCACCAGTATTCGCTTGTACATCGGGCCACCTTTCAGCAGCAGTCTTTCGGTACAACGGGCGTGCCCCCCATTATCTAGGAGCAGGCGAGACGCCTCCATACCGGTCAATTCGGGGCGGCGGGCAGATTCTCCTGCCTCATTATGCTCATAGCGGATCCACGCCCAGGGCCTCAGAGTAAAGCGCCAGAACGTTCTCCAGAGGGGTATCCGGCTGAATAGCATGCGCGGGGCTACAGATATAACCGCCGCCTGCCCCCATCACCTCAATACGCTCGCGTACCTCCGCCCGCACATCTTCCGGGGTGCCAAAGGGCAGAGTTTGCTGAGTACTGATCAGACCACAAAAGGTCAACTCATCACCATATAACCGCTTGATTTCGGCTGGATTTACACCAGGCGGCTCGGGCTGCATTGCATCAAGGATATCCAGGCCCATCTCTATGAAAGTAGGCATTATGTCGTGGGTATCACCGCAGGAGTGCATCATGGCAAGCGCGCCGAACTCGTGCGCGAGGTCAATGAACTTTTTTAGCCGCGGGACAAAGAATTCATCAAATACTTTCGGCGGGAACATCCGTCCTTTCTGATTGCCACAGTCCTCACCGATACATAGGATATCAATCTTGCCCTCGGCAGCTTCCAGCCCACGCCGACAATACTCATAGTAGTGATCCACGCGCCGGTCAATAATGGCCACGCCTACCTCATCGCCACTCATAATGTCAATAATAACTTGCTCCATTCCCCGCCCCCGGGAAACACCGTTGAGTATATCAGGTATCCCAGCGCCGCCGAAGCAGATGGCATAGTCAGCTATCTCGTCACATGCGGCAGATATGCCCGAATAGTCGTAGTCATCCGGCGATGGCCAAGGATAGTTAGCCACATCCTCCATTGTCTTGATATTGGCCAGGGGCAGCTCGGTAGCTTCGGGGTAAGTGCCGCCTTGATAGGGCATATTGGAGTATCCCACACCCCACTCATCATAGCGATCCGCATTCCCTGGCATGCCCGGACCTGGGCCCAACTCACCACGGTAGGGTGCATTGATGTGCCTAAAATCAATACCAAGCGCCTCGCGGTAGTCACGGTTCCCAAAGTACTCAACAAGCTGTGCCTCGACTTCGGGGGTCAAATAAGCCTTTAGCGGTACGCGGTCAGGCTCCTGGTGCCGACAGGCAGTCAGAACGCGCTCTTTTGGCTTCATAGGCTATATCATCCGCTCCGGTTGCAGGATATCTATTCTACGTCTAAGGGTAGGTTCTCTTGCCCAGTAGGGGGCATAGGGGCGGGAGCGCTGATACCCAAATGATCATAGGCTCGTTGAGTAGCCATCCGCCCCCGCGAGGTACGAATCACAAAGCCGATCTTAAGTAGGTACGGCTCAACCATATCCTCCAGCGTGTCGGTCTCCTCGGCCAACGTCGCCCCTATCGCATTCACCCCGACCGGCCCGCCGCCGTAGTAGTCAATGATAGCCCGCAGGTACTTGCGGTCCAAGTTATCCAGACCTTTCTGGTCAACTCCCATCGCTTCAAGCGCTTCCCGGGCGACCTCGCGCGTGACGACGCCATCGCCGACAATCTGGGCATAGTCGCGGACGCGGCGCAGCAGGCGGATGACGATACGTGGGGTGCCCCGCGCGCGCCGGGCCAGCTCCTGAGCGCCGCCCCCATCAAGCGGCACTTGCAAAACTCGGGCCGCCCGCCGGACAATCTCCTCCAACTGCTGCTCGGTATAGAAGTCCAGATGCTGGAAGATACCAAAGCGCTCGCGCAACGCCGGAGTCAACATCCCTGCACGGGTAGTGGCACCGACCAGCGTAAACGGCTTCAGATCCAGTGAGATGGTCTTGGCGTATGGCCCCTTATCCACCACAAAATCAATCTTGAAATCCTCCATCGCTGGATACATGTAC